>NZ_RXIU01000158.1 GCF_004217665.1 Candidatus Magnetaquicoccus inordinatus
CCATAATAATTTTCTGATTTTCAAATGCGATTGCCCTGAATAACTATGCGAAATTGATTGACAGATCGCAAAAATCTCTGCACCATGTCTCTTTTTTGCTCTGATTTAAGGCGCATGTTAAGAATGAGAATCGCTTTCTATTCTCGCTATTACTCTTTACGATGGGGGATGTCATGGGTTGGATAAATCGCTTGCGCTTGAGTTACAAGCTTTTGATGTTATTGGCATTTCCAGTTATTGGCTTGCTGGTGTTTGGCTTGTGGCAGGTTCAGGAAAAGCAGGGGATACTGCAACAAGCAACAGCCATGGAACAACTGGTCGGCCTGGGTACACGCTTGAGTGCGTTGGTGCATGAGTTACAAAGAGAGCGTGGTTTGTCGGCAGGATTTATTGCCAGCCAGGGCAAACGCTTTCGTGAAGAGTTGCAAACACAAAGACAAAAAAGCGACCAGCGCAAGGGAGAGCTGGAGAGCTATTTGCAAAAATTTGATCTGTCACGTTTTGGCGAAGCCTTGCGCCAGGGAGTACAAAACACCGGAAGTGAGCTGAATAAGGTTTCTGGAATCCGTAGTGAAGTGGATGCTTTGCGCATTAGCGGAGCGGAAATGATCAAATATTATACTGCCCTCAATGGCCGCGCTTTGGACGTGGCTGGCCTGTTGGCACCCTTGGCAGCCAATGCAGAGATGGCCGCCCAGGCAACAGCTTATGCACAATTTTTATTGGCCAAAGAGCAGATTGGCCTGGAACGAGCCACACTGAATGGGGTATTTACCGCCGATCGCTTTGCTCCTGGGGTGTTGGTGCAATATGCGCAGCGGGTGGGCGAACAGATTGCCTATCAAAAAGTCTTTTTGGCACTCGCCACCCCCGATGCACGCTCGTTGTTGACGCAAAAAAGTCAGGATCCAGCCTTTGCCGAAGTGGAACGGATGCGTCGGATAGCCATGGAGAAAGGGGAGCAGGGTGGCTTTGGCATTGATCCGGGACAATGGTTCCAGGCGGTAAGTCGCAAGATTGATCTCTACAAAGAGGTTGAGGATCAACTCTCTCTCACCATCAACCAACAGGCCCAAGCCTTGCGCCAACACTCTGCCAATAGTTTATGGCTGGTGATGGGGGTGGTTGCCCTTTTGCTGGGGATGGCACTGCTGTTGGCAGTGCTGATTATGCGCTCCATTTTGGGGCAGATGGGTGGGGAGCCAGAAAAAGTACGATTGATGGTGGAACGGGTCGCACAGGGTGATCTGACAGGAGATGTGGATGCAACAGCCACAGGCATTGTCGGTTCGATGGGCAGCATGGTGAGCAACCTGCGCGGCACCATTGCCACCATTGCCAGTATCGGTGAACAGGTGGTCAGCGAGGGTGAAACCATTCATGACAGTGCGCAAAAGGTGTCGCAAGGCAGCAGTCGGCAAGCGGCGGCCATTGAACAGAGCTCGGCGGCCATGGAAGAGATGACCGCAGCGGTGCGCAACAATGCCGATCATGCCACACAAACCGAACTCTTGGCCAGCAAGGCGGCTGAAGGTACCCGACGCAGTGGCGTGGTAGTAGGGCAGGCAGTAACGGCGATGAAGGATATTGCAGCACGCATTACCATTATCGAGGAGATTGCCCGGCAAACCAATTTATTGGCGTTGAATGCGGCCATCGAAGCGGCGCGGGCAGGGGAACAGGGCAAGGGCTTTGCAGTGGTTGCGGCTGAGGTGCGCAAATTGGCCGAACGCAGTCAAATAGCGGCTGCGGAGATCAATCAGATCTCCTCCTCCAGCACAGCAGTAGCCGAACAGGCGGCACAGCTTTTGACAGAGTTGACACCACAGATTGAACAGACTGCCCATTTGGTGCGTGAGATTGCCCAAGCCTCTCGCGAGCAGAGCACCGGTATTGATCAGGTCAATCAGGCTTTGCAGGAGTTGAATGATGTGATTCAGAGCAATGCCGGGGAGGCCGAACAGTTTGCCAGAGGCGCTGATGCCCTTAGCGAACAGGCCAACAAGTTGCAAGGGGTCTTTACCTTTTTCCGACTCACTGCAGGGGAGAGTACAGAGGAGATCTTTCCCTGGAACGACCGTTTGCGCATCAACATTCGCGAGGTGGACAACCAGCATAAACAGTTGGTGGAGTTGGTCAATCAGCTCTATCGTTTGTTGAAAAAAGGAGAGTTTGCCCAGGCGATGGAGGAGGTCTTGCCGGGGCTGTTGGAATATACACAGATGCACTTTGCTTTTGAGGAGGAGCTGTTTGCCCGTTATGGTTATCCACAAGCTGTGGAACACAAAGGTCGGCATAGCAAACTGGTAGCGCAAGCCAAGGATTTTCTGCCGCGCATGCAGAGCGGTGATCGGGCGGTGGCGATGGAGTTGTTGGGTTTTCTCAAACAGTGGTTGACCTCACATATCCTCAAATCCGACAAACATTATGCCGCCTTCCTCAACAGCAAGGGAGTGCACTAACACCAATTCATAATCAGATTGAAATCATTACGTTTTTTGTTATTCGTTACCGCTCTTTACAGGTTCGCTGAGGAGCAGAACCCTGTAAATAGCGTTGCACTATGGGGAAGGAACGCCCAAGCAACTCCTGCAGCTTGGCTTGCACCGTCTCCCCCTCCGGCAAATCGCAAAGACGACGCAACTGCTCACCTAATACCGGACCAGGAGCAATGCGGTTTTCTGAACGACCATGCAAAAGACGTAATCGATTCTCTATCAGACGCAAAAATCCATACACCTCTTCCAGGATGGCATGCTCGTCGGCACTCAATAACCCTACCTGCTGACAGGTGCGCAAGGCGCGTGCTGTGTTGCTTTGCACAATTCCCGGATGCTCGGCTGCAAAGGAAAGCAGCAAAAATTGCGCTAAAAATTCAATATCGACAATCCCCCCTCGGCTCTGCTTGATGTCGATCCAACCACTCGGTGGCTCCTTTTCTGCCCACAGGCGCTGGCGCATCTCCGCCACCTCCCGGCGAATGGTCTCCACCGCACGCTGCTTACAGAGCAGTGCATAAATCTCCTGACGCACCTGCTCGGCAAACTCGGCATCACCTGCCACCACCCGGGCCCGTGTCAACGCTTGATGCTCCCAGGTCCACGCCTCCTCACGTTGATAATGCAAAAATGCACTCAAAGAGCTCACCAATGTTCCCGAATTGCCGGATGGACGCAGCCGCATATCCAATTCATAGAGCTTGCCAGTTCGGGTCAAGGTAGTAATACTGTTGATAATCCGCTGCCCAAGTCGGCTGAAAAATGGTCCAATGGCCATGGGCGAAGATCCCGAAGTTTGAGTAATTTCACCAGGATCACCATGCAAAAAGATAAGATCCAAATCCGAGGCATAATTCAGCTCCCGACCACCCAGCTTGCCCATGGCCACAATCACAAAAGGTAGGCCCGGATCGCCATGCCGTGCGCACAACTCCTCGCGGACATCTTCCAACACCCGTGCCAAAATCACCTCCGCCAATGCCGACAAACCTGCCATCACCTCAGGAGGCTCGGCAGCATGCGAAAGATCACGCACTCCCATACGCAAAGTTTCACTGTTCTTGAACTCACGCATCAGATTGATCCGCTGTTCACGATCCTTCTCCGTGCTCAACAATTTTTCCAAATCAGCAGCCATCTCACTCCGACTGCGATAGTGTTGAAAAAAATCTCTGGCCACCAGATGATCCATCAACTCAGGATGACGCATAAAAAATTGCGACAACAACACCGAACTGCCAAACAAACGGGTCAACAGTTGCAAGACCGGGGGATTTTCCAACAACAAAGCCAGATAACTGACCCGATGCCCTAAACCTTGTAAAAAACTCTCCACATGCCGCAACGCCATATCTGGATCGGGTGCAGCCAAAATCTCGCCCAACCAGGGTGCGCCAATCCGCTTATACCAGCGACGAGTCGGTTCGGTCATGTCGCGACGCGGACCATCACGCAATATCTCCAGCGACTGCAAAGCCCGCTCAGGATCGAGAAATCCGGCACCATGCAAACGTTCCAAAGCATGCGCATCTTCGACACTACTGGCCAACAACTCCTCCACCAAAGGATGCCGACCCTCTTCATGTTGTCTCTCTGCATCATAAAAAAGGCTTTGATAAAGCAGATGGACCTGCTGGGTGCAGCTCTGAAAACGTTCTTGCAACTCTTCACTACTGGACATGCCCATGCGTTTACTCAGACGGGCAAAAGCCAACGCATCCTCCGGCAGCGAATGCAGTTGTTGGTCATGTTTGAGCTGCAAGCGGTGTTCAAGTGTGCGCAAAAACTGATAAGCCTCCTGCAAAAACCGGCAATCCTCCTGGGCAAGCAGCCCGCAATCACGCAATGCCTGTAGTGTGACCAGCGTTTCCCGCTGGCGTACCAGAGGATTTTTACCCCCATGGATCAATTGCTGCGATTGCACAAAAAATTCGATTTCGCGAATCCCCCCATATCCCAGTTTGACATTTCGCCGATAATCATCGGCCAAAACCATTTTGCGATCGATTTTGCGCTTCATCTCGCGAATTGCTTCCAGCGCCGCAAAATCAAGATAACGGCGAAAGATAAAGGGCTGCAGCCCACGTAAAAACTCTTCCCCCAATAGCCGATCACCCGCAACCGGGCGTGCTTTGATCATAGCCGCCCGTTCCCAGGTCTGTCCCCACGCTTCATAATAGATCTCCGCCGATCGGCAAGAGATCACCAAATCTCCCCCTTCACCCTCAGGACGCAACCGCAGATCCACACGAAAAGCATGACCCTCTGCAGTGGACTCCCCCAATAAGCGAATAAAATCCCTGCCCAACCGGTGGTAATACTCCTTGATTGGCAAAGAACAAGAGCCCTCTACCTCGCCAATTCCAGCATCAAACAGATAGATCAAATCCACATCCGAAGAAAAATTGAGCTCCCGAGCTCCCAATTTGCCCATGCCGATTATGACAAAGCGGGCTGCCTGCTGGTGCCCATCCTGACTGTGGATCATCGGTTGGCCATAGCGATTGGCCAAGGTGCGATTCAACCATTGATAACCTCCTTCCATACACCCTTCTGCCAACAGGGTAATCTGCTGGACCACCTCCGGCAAGGCGGTTTCACCACTTAAATCCCTGGCTCCAATATGAAAATAATAGCGGTGCTTATGAGCACGCAGCAGACGTGCCGCCTCATTCCAGGTGCCAGCCTTATGCAGAGCCTGCAACAAACTCTCATTGGCCTCGGCAATATGCAGCTCCTCTTCCCTGGCCAAAGCCAGGGCATCTGGCCAACGACGCAATACCCGACAGAGATAGGGACTGTTGCCCAAAGCCAAGAGCAAACGCCTGCCACTTTTCTCCTCCTGTAGCCATTCCAGGAGGAGGGGAGCATGCTCAGGAGAGCTCTCAATCAGAGCAAGCAAAAGCGGCTCGATGGTTTCCGGTTCCGCAGTCTGCAACGCCACTTGTTGCAGGTAGGTGAGCTGTGTCGGCAACAGCACGCCATAAGTCGCCAAAGATTGAGTGAGTTGAGCAAACATAAGCACACAGATTCCTGCATTAAAGGTGAAAGGGCACAAGGCAAGCGCATTTGCAAATTTCCTCATTGTTGCCACAAGCGAAACTGTGCATGTCGGGCGTCCGCCCTCCCAGAGAGTGCCCCTGCGGGGCACAGATTGTCGCGGCGTGCGCGAATGCTTCGCATTCGCTTCTGCTGAAACGCCGCTACATGCAGGACTCCGTCCTGCACCTGCCAGGAGGAGATAATCTCCTCCTGGACCTCCATAATAATTTTCTGCTTTTCAAATGCGATTGCCCTGTGAAAGGGCATGATAACACCTGTGCATTGCCACAGCGATCTTTTATAATCGACAGCAGATTGAACCGGTTACACCTGAAGAGGAGGAGGGACCATGATCAAACTGGGCGTCAACATCGATCACGTGGCAACAATTCGCCAAGCGCGTGCCGGGATCTCTCCCGATCCGGTTGCAGCAGCTCTGGCTGCCGAACGCGGTGGTGCCGATGGCATTACAGCACATTTACGGGAAGATCGTCGTCATGTCCAGGAGCGGGATATAGCTCTGCTTCTGGAAATGGTCCAAACCAAACTCAACCTGGAGATGGCCGTTACCAACGAGATGCTGGATTATGCCTTTGTCCACAAACCGGCAGATTGCTGTCTTGTACCTGAAAAACGCAAAGAGATCACCACTGAAGGAGGGCTTAATGTGGTGGACCATCTGGAACGGGTGCACTCTGCAGTGCGTCAATTGACCCGGGCTGAAATTCGCGTCTCACTCTTTATCGATCCCGACAGCGAACAACTGCATGCCGCCGCCGCTACCAAAGCTCCCGTTATAGAATTGCATACAGGCCGTTTTGTGGCAGCAAAAAATCCAGCACAACGCAAAAAAGAGTGGGAAAAGCTTTGGCAAGCCGCTGCATTGGGCCAAGAGCTGGGTTTGATTGTCCATGCCGGACATGGTCTGGATTATCATAATGTTCAGGAAATAGCCGCGATTCCCGGCATTCAGGAGCTCAATATCGGTCATGCCATTGTTGCCCGTGCCGTATTTGATGGCATGGAAAAGGCTGTCAGCGATATGAAACGTTTGATGCGTGAAGCAGCTCTCTGTGGCGGTTGAGCGCTACAAAAAGCGGTGCAATGCGTAGTGACTCTTTGATGAAGGATAGGCGGCTTTTAATGAAGGGTAGGGTAGGGATGTGGTTGCGATGAGAACGACTCAAGCAAATCGGGAAGGTAAAAGCTGAAGAAAACAGTTTGCACTTTATGGGGTATATCCGGGAATATTATTTTCATCCACATCATCGATCTGCGAGGGATCCAGATATTTTTCCGCATATTGCAGGTAGATTTTATTGCGAATAAACACATCAAAAAGATCGGGATCGATGTGGTGTTCTTTTTTCATATAGCCAAGAATCTTCAGTGAGGCGGAGAGCGATTTAGCGGGTTTGTAGGGACGATCACTGGCGGTAAGCGCCTCAAAAACATCAGCAATTGCCATGATCCGGGCCGGAATCGACATCTGTTCCCGCACCAAACCATCAGGATAACCCGTACCATTCATGGTTTCATGGTGGCTGCCGGCAATTTCTGGAACACGACGCAAACTCTTGGGGAAGGGGAGTTTGATGAGCATTTTTTTGGTCACGGTGACGTGATTATTGATCACTTGCCGCTCCTCTTTGGTCAAGGTACCTTTGCGAATGCTCAGATTGTAGACCTCGTTTTCCGAAAGAAATGGCTCCTCGTTACCCTCTGGAGTGACCCAACGATATTGGGCAATTCTCTTGATGCGCTCCAAAGATTCATCGGACATATATTCGCCACCAATATTACACTCCTTGATAAAAATACGGTCTGCCTCCAGTTGCTGCATGCGTGCATGAAAATCAGCCTCCAAACGCGCCAGCTTTTCCTGATGTTCAGAAAACCAGAGGGGGGCCGAAAGGACTGTGCTCTGTACCTGGGAGAGGAGGGCAAAACGCTCTTTGAGATAGGCAATTTCACTATCCCGTTTCAACACCTCAAAGCGGGTCAAAACCGTGTGCACGCGGTCATAAATGGTTTCCAGCTTGGTCGATTTATCCACAACATATTCAGGAGTGACCACCTTGCCACAGTCGTGCATCCAGGCGGCAATACGAATTTCATACATTTCATCGTCCGTGGGATTAAAATCATGCAGATCCCCCAACTCGGACTCTTTGGCAGCGCGGGCAATCATTTCGGAAAGAATCGGTACCCGATAACCATGACCACCGGTATAGGGTGATTTTTCATCGATGGCAGTGGCAATGGTCTGAATGAAGGCTTCAAAAAGCTTTTTCAGATCACTGATCAGGCGCTGATTGGTAAGGGCAATGGCTGCTTGCGAAGCCAAGGATTCGGCCAATTGCTGATCTTCAGCACTGAAAGGCTTGATTTCATTGGTTTCTGTATCTTTGGAGTTGATCAACTGCAACACACCAATCAACTCATTTTCATGATTTTTCAGGGGTACAACGAGAAAAGATTTGGAACGATATTTCATCGCCGCATCAAAGGCGCGCATACCGGAAAAATCAAATCCTTCTGCCTCATAGGCATCAGGGATATTGACTGTCTGCTCCTTGAGAGCCGTATAAGCGGCCACCATGGCCAGATTGGGTTTTCCGTCGCGATAGAGCGGTAATTCCGGTAACTTGATCGCCACACCGGTAGTGCCACCTTGGGCGATATTCAGCGAATCGGTCCGTAAAATTTGAAATTTGAGTGTTTGATGATCGGTCAGGGTATAGAGAGTACCCGCGTCGGAGTTGGTCAGCGCTTTGGCACCCAACAAGATGGTCTCCAACAGCAAATCAGCATTGCGCAAGTTGGAGAGAGCGACACCGATTTCATTGAGTCGGTTGATACGTTCCAACAGATGGTTCAGGCGGGAGCGTAGCTTATCAACGGTGTCATGCGTGTCTGTAGCAATTTCCATTTTGTAACCATGGCCTGAATATTGAGGCAACAGTACCGATAACCCTTCCATACTAAGCAATTTCGTTAATATTTGTCAATGATGGATAGAACGAAAGCTTCTGCAGTTCAGAACCATCAATTTAACATAATACATCTTATACGACATATCCGGAAAGCCTGGTACCATCCGGGGAAAGCCAGTCGTATAAGATGT
>NZ_RXIU01000159.1 GCF_004217665.1 Candidatus Magnetaquicoccus inordinatus
TCGGCTTAAGCGCCTAATGGAAGCAAGCTGTGGGCATTGGCGCGCATTTTTTGCGCCAATGCCCACAGCATCCCCATAGGGGTAGAGCTGGCGAGCCAGCACGAACCTGAATAGTTACCCTGAACGGCCCAATACAAGATCATCCAGGGAGAGGCACTCCCTGGATATTCTTAAAACAGAATCAGCGAATACCCTTCTCTTTCAAGAAGGGGGCATAAGCCTGGTCTGAGTGCATGATATGGCTGACCAACCAGGAACGTAACGCTGACATTAAATCAATCACAATAGCAAAATCGCCCTCGTCATAGCGCTTGATAAACTCCACCGCCAGATCCACCAGCTTTTTGTGCTCGGCCTTGTGCGGCGTCCGCTCTGGATAGGAGGTACGATCAAAATAGTCCTCTTCACGCTTGAAGTGAAAGACCGTATAATCCGCCAACTTTTTCAAAATCTCCAAGACACTCTCTTTGCTCGCTCCCCGCTTCATCGCCTGATGCAGTTGATTGATCATATCCATCAATTTGCGATGATCACTGTCAACATCGCGCAAACCAGTGTTCAAACGATCATTCCATACCATAAAAGGTTTCTGCTTGGCATTTGGATCCGTCACTCCCTCATAAATCTGTTCAAGGGAGAGAAACAAACGCTGTCGGGCTGCAACATACTCCAACAACTGCGCCTCCAACTGTTCCGGCTTGGCCCCTTTTTTCTCCTGCAAACTATTGACCAATTGCCGAATCAAGCTATGAACCTCATCACGCTCCTTCAACATCAACTTGCACATAGCCGAATTGGTGCATGATCCTTTGCTGCCTTTTTGCAACCACTGGCTGAATTCGGAACGATCAATCTTTTCCAACTCTTCCTGCCCGATTACCAGACGTCCAGCAATCGCCTGCTCCAACTTGCTCTGCCACTCCAGATACATCCCCTTGGCGGCACGCATATTAAACATCGGCGCACCGATCTCGACCTCCATCTGTGTGGCATACAAGGCCCCACTCATCGCCTGCAACACCTGGCCCATGCGATCAAACTGTTTTGCTGAAGCCCGCATCGCTCGTGCCGTGCGCTCCGCTTCCGCCATCTGCTCCGCAACCGCTCGCGATACAGCAAAGGTCTTTTCAGCCGATTGGCTGACCGCGTGCGCCTGCGTCAACGCCCGCTTGCTCTCATCCGCAACCGATGAGGCCGCAACCGCCACCGAAGAGGCCGCACGCGCCACCTCGGAAGTACCAATCGCTGCCTCTGCCGCCGCACGCGACACATTATGCGCCGCCTCACCCAATTCATGGGCATTGCGCGTCACCTCTTCCGCACCCTCGGAAACTTTGGTCATCGAATCGGCAATACCGTGTATCGCCGAAGTCTGCTCATCGACCGCATAGGCTATGATCTGATTGGCCTGGTTGATACTGTTGACGCTGGCAATAATCTCCCGGTTGGCAAGCGCCACCGAAGAGGCAATTTTGGTAATATCCTCGGTCTTTTCCCGAATCATCCAGGTCGCCTTTTCGGTCTGGCGGGACAACTCCTTGACCTCATTCGCCACCACCGCAAAGCTTTTTCCCGCCTCTCCCGCCCCTGCCGCCTCAATTGAGGCGTTGAGCGCCAACAAACTGGTTTGATCGGCAATATTTTTAATAATCTTCACAAACTTGCCAATCTCATTGGCAGCCGTAGAGAGCTTCTCCATGGTCGCCTGGGTATCACGTACCCGCTTGTCGGTCTGCGATGAGGCCTCGCTCGCCGACTGACAACGCTCACGCACCTCTCCCAACGCCGAAGTCATATCGCGAACCGCTACCGCCACATGTTTGACCGCATTGTCCACATTGGACAAATTACGATTGACTCCATTGATATTGCTGTTGATCTGTTCTGCTGCCGCTGCCATCGAGCCAATGTTGATGCTGGCCTGCTCCGTTCCAGAGGCAATATGGGAAATATTATCCGCCACCTCCATCGAAGAGTGGGAGATTGTCTCAATATTGCGACTGGCCATGGCAATCGCACCCTTGACCCCCTCAATCTCCTGAGCCAAAACCCGGTTTTGCGAGGTCACCTCTTCGACAACATGCAAAGAGTTGCCGGCATCACTCCCTACCAAGTCGCGTATCTTCATGATTTCGCCAGCACAGGCTACTACCCCCCCTGAGTGCTGCGTCACCACATTCATCACCCCGGCCACCTTGCCAGCCATAATGTTTAATTGCACACCAAGCTGCACAATCTCATCGCTGGTACTCTCATCATGCCCAATGGGCATGGGCATACGACCGGTAAAATCTCCCCCTGCCATGCGCTGCACCACCTGCTGTATGTCGCGCAATGATCCCAAAGCAAAGCGTATGAATAAAACCCCCATCGCCAGCATCCATAGACCAATGCCTACCTGCAACCAGAGAAAGATCATCTCCATGTTGCGATCATTGACCAGCATGGAAAGCACAGACATGCTCAACAACATCACACCTGGCAAAAACATTGCCATCATCATTTTGGTGCGAATACTCATCATGACAATACGCATCTTACACTCTTTCACTCAGTATAGCTGTGAACGCCAATACCTAAACCACTGCCAGAGTAAACACCCCCCACCCTTGTACGCAGTATGGCTGTGAACGCCAATATCTAGCCCGTTGCCAGAGTGTACATGAGGCTAATCCATTAGACCAGAAGATTATTTCGCTCTCTTGCGCACATTGGCTCGGCGCTATCGCAAAATATTGCCATATTGATAATTTTCTCTTGCAAGTTTTGCAACAATATAAAACAATCCCGCCCATCCCTCTTGACCAAACCAGACCGATTCTTGCGCGTGAGCCCACCTGAGCATGAATAATCCGCTACCCCACGCAACAACCGTTGCCCTGCCCATGGAGGGCATTTTGGCCGGACAAATCGACTATATCTACTTTATTTATGGCCTGAGCTTTCTGGTTCTCGGCTCCGTTTGTATGCTCATGCCTCTCAAAGAGCACTCACGACTGCATTGGAAATGGCTGGGGGGCTTTGCCCTGCTGCATGGTGTCACTGAGTGGCTGGAATTGGCAGAAATGGTCAGCGGCGACTCCCCCCTGTTTCATGCCACTCGCCTTGCCTTGCATATTCTCGCCTTTCTGTTTTTGGCAGAGTTTGCTCTGCAGGGAGTGGCCAGCCGCTACCAGCATTGGCACATTCCCGGATTATCGCTCCTCTGGCTTATCTCTATCATCCTCATAGCCGAGCTGTTTGGCATGGAGAGCCTGCCCGCTTTGGTGCGCTACCTGCTGGCTCTACCTGTCTGCACAATCAGTGCCATGCTGCTGTATCAGGAGGCACGGCACGGCAACCCCAATGCCAAACGATGGTTGCAACTGGGTGCTGTGGCCCTGTTCGGTTATGGTTTGGCCAGCGGCCTGGTCGTCCCCGCTGCCGATCTCTTTCCAGCCACTCTTCTCAACAGCAAACTTTTTTTGCAATGGACCGGTATTCCCATCCCATTACTGCGCTCCCTGTTGGCCATCCTCTTGACCATCGCCATCTGGGGCAGCTCCTACCACACCTGCGAAAAAAACTCCCTGCAACTGCAGAATCGTTATTTTTTCTTTTTCCTGACTGGCATCGTCATCCTGCTTGGCGGTGGCTGGCTGTTGACCGATCAACTCGGCAAACTCTATCAATCTGATCAAGCCAAGGAGTTGCAAGTCCATCTGGAAGCGGTCGTCAATCGCCTCAACCGAGAAATTTATGCCGCCGATGGCGGGGTCATTGCCCTGGCTGGCATCACCCAACAGCTCCTGGATGAACACTCCCCCACCAATAACCAGTTGGATGCCATTCACCTTGCCGTCGATCAACTGGCAACCAGTGTTGACGGGGTTGCCTATATCCTCAACCCTGAAGGCACCACCATCGCTGCCTCCAATCGCCATACCCCTGCCAGCTTCCTGGGCAGCAATTATCGCTTCCGCCCCTATTTTCAACAAGCCATGCAGGGCAACAATGGCCGCTATTTCGCCTATGGCGTCACCACCAACGAACCCGGCTACTATTCCAGCTCCCCCATCTACAGCAAACAAGGAAATCGTCTGCTCGGTGTTGCAGTCATCAAAAAAGTGTTGGTACCAGAAGAGTTGGGTTTACAACAATTGGCCGAAGTCTTTTTGCTCAACCCGGATGGGGTCGCTCTGCTCTCCAGCCAACGCCACTTTTTGCCACAGCCTCTCTGGCCCATCCCTCAGGAAAAGCGCGACCAACTGGAACATTCCAAACAGTTCGGCTCTCTGCCGCCCTCGCCTACCCGCTTTGCCAACCCCTTGCAACATAATGATCGCCTGTTCCGTGGCCATCAACCCTATCTGGTCGGCAGAGTCAACATCGATAAAGAGGGCTGGTCCATCCTCATGCTCAAGCAAGAGCAAAACAGCCAACTCAGCCGCATGCTCGGCATCGCCATCTCCCTGCTGGTCAGTCTGTTGATGCTCACCTATTATCTGCTGCTCTACCGCGAAACCACTATCCTGATTGCTGCCAAACAGATTGCCGAAAGCGCCAACCAGACCAAATCCACCTTTCTGGCCAACATGAGCCATGAGATTCGTACCCCCATGAATGCCATTCTGGGCATGGTCTATCTGGCCATGCAAACCGAACTGACCCCGGTGCAACGGCACTATCTCTCCCGTGTCGAACAGGCTGGCAGATCTTTGCTGCATATTATCAATGATATTCTCGACTTTTCTAAAATTGAAGCCGGGCGCTTGGTCATGGAGAGCATTCCGTTTGCCATTGATAAAGTGGCCGATCAAGTGGCGGCCATGGTCGCACCAAAACTGGAACAAAAAAATCTGGAGCTTATCCTCTCTCTCGATCAGCAACTCCCCCAGCAGTTGATTGGTGATCCCTTTCGCTTGGGACAAATATTGCTCAATCTGGTCAGCAACGCCGTCAAGTTTACCGAAAAAGGGGAAATACTCTTTACCATTAAACTCCTCGATGCGCAGCCAGAACAGGCCACTCTGCTCTTTCAGGTCCAAGACACCGGAATCGGCATGAACGAAGAGGAGATCAAAGGTCTGTTCAGTGCCTTCAGCCAAGCCGATCCCTCCACCACACGCCGCTATGGTGGCACCGGTCTGGGTCTGGCCATCAGTCGGCATCTGGTGGAACGTATGGGAGGAGTGCTGCAACTCTCCAGTGAACCTGGAAAAGGCAGTTGTTTCCACTTTCAGTTGACTCTACCCCGTGCAGCTTCCACGGACAGTCAAGAGACAGATCAAAAGTCCATCCAATTGAATGGATTACATATTCTCATCACCGACGACCATCAGGGCGCCCGACAGGTCTGCAGCGAAATTTTATCCCCCTATCACTGCCGCGTCGAAGAGGCCACAACGGGCGAACAGGCACTGATTAAACTGCTGCAAGCCATTCAACAACGTGACCCCTTCGATCTGCTCCTGATTGATTGGCGTATGCCCGGCATGAACGGCCTGGAGACCATCCGTCGGATGCGCAACGAATTGGCCGATCAGGCTCCACCAGCCATTTTAATCACTGCCTATGGCCAGGATGAGATCCTCGAACCTAACTCCATGAGCAAACCTCCCCATTTTCTCATGAAACCAGTCACCGCCACCTCTTTGCTGGAGACCATCGCCCAGGCTCTCGGTGGTATCATTGCTGGCAGCATGCCACAAACTGCTTCCACTCAGACCAACCTCGGCACCGTTCTTCTGGTAGAAGACAACGAGATCAATCAGGAGGTTGCGCAGGGATTGTTGCAACAGTATGGCTGCATCGTGGAACTGGCCAGTACCGGGGCCGAAGCGCTGCATCAATTGGAAGAAAAAGCGGTAGATCTGATCTTGATGGATGTGCAGATGCCGGTCATGGATGGCTACGAGGCAACCCGCCGCATCCGCCAAAGTGACAAATGGAAAGCCTTGCCTGTTATCGCCATGACCGCCAACGCCATGACAGGAGATCGACAAAACTGCCTGTCGGCTGGCATGAATGACTATCTGGCCAAACCGATCGATCCCAAAATTTTGCACGCCATGCTGAGCAAATGGATGCCACGCTCCAGTGTCGTTGCACCACCTTCCGCGGATCCGCTGGTCACATCCGTGCAGTTGCAGCCCTTGCTGCCGGGCATCAACAGTGAAGTCGGCCTGCATAATGTTGGAGGAAATGTTAAACTTTATCAACAAATTATCAATAAATTCCACCGTCATCAACAACAAACTGCTGCCACATTTCAACAACTGCTCGAACAAGCCGATTGGCCCGCACTGGAACGCCAAGCCCATACCTTGAAGGGTTTGGCCGCCACCATCGGTGCCTATCCACTCAGTCAAATGGCCCTTCAGCTCGAACAAGGGGTGCGCAAACGGCTGGCTGTCACCGATTTGCTGCCTCTGATCGAACAAACCACTCAACAGTTGACCGTTATCCTGCACTCCATCGCCCAATCAGGCTTGCTCTTTAATGAGTCAGCTCTGCCTGTTGATGAAGAAAATACCAATTTTTCTGCCCTGCTGCCGCTGCTGCAAGAGGCGGCTCTCTTGTTGCATGAATATAATTCTGCAGTCGATACCGTCTTTGCGCAAATGGACCCCATCGCCATGGATCGCTCCACACGCCAACAACTGCAAATCCTGAAACAACACATGGAAAGCTATGATTATGAAACATGTCTGGAAGAGCTGCATGCCTGGGCTAAACGGGCTGGATGGACCCTCTCCCCCGCTGCCAAGCAACCACCACCCGCATCTTCTTGAATCTGCAAGTCATCACCATGCTATCAGTGATCCACGCATTTGTGCATCCTTGACAGAATTGTGACTTTCAGTAAATACTTAGCAGCTTTGATATTATTGGTATTTTCTTTGCTTGCTCGCTATACATATCACTGTCAGCAACAGCACCCACCAGCAGCATCTGCCAACAGGCATCTGTGACTATTTTACATTTTGAGTATGATGATGACCTCTGCACTCTTCTCCACATTGTCCGTTCGCGCCAAATTGCGCATGATCACCGTTCTGGCCCTGTTGGGTCTCTGCCTGCTCGGTCTGTTTGCCAGTTTTAGTCTGCGCGACACCCTGTTTGAGGATCGCAGAGCCAAAACCAAAAATGTGGTGGAAACGGCCTTCAGCGTTTTGACCCACTTTGAGTCCCAGGAACAAAGTGGCAAAATGAGCCGCGAACAGGCGCAAGCCATGGCCATCTCGGTACTGAAATCACTGCGTTATGATGGCGATAACTATTTTTGGGTGAACGACATGCAGCCAGCAATGGTCATGCACCCGATCAAACCGGAACTGGATGGCAAAGATCTTTCACAAAGCACCGATGCAAAAGGAAAAAAACACTTTGTTGCCTTTGTCGAAATTGCCAACAAACAGGGGGAAGGATTTATTGATTATCACTGGACCAAACCAGGTCTGCCTGAACCATTGCGCAAAATCTCCTTTGTCAAAGCATTCACTAAATGGGGTTGGATTATCGGTTCCGGTATCTATCTGGATGATGTGGATCGACTATACTGGGAAGCGGTCCGCTCCATGCTCATTTTTCTGGCTGTCTCTCTGCTGGCCATCATGTTTACCACCCGTTTGGTTGCCCGCAGCGTCATCGTCCCCCTGCAAGCCTGCAAACGGATGTTTGCCCAGGTAGCCGATGGCAACCTCAATGCCCACTATTCAGAACAGGAGAGCTCTCCTGCCCCGCACAGAGCAGATCACGCTGCCTCTTCTCATGGTAACGAAATTACCAGCATGGTCCAATCGCTCAAAGAGATGATTATGGCCCTCAAAGAGACGGTGCAGGGAATTGCCGAAAAGGCCGATCAATTGGGCTCCTCCTCGCAACAACTCAACGAAGTCTCTGGGAAAATGAGCAGCGATGCCAATGGCTTGAATCAACAAGCCACCCAGATCAATATCGCTGCCGAACAGATGCAGGCCAATCTGGGTTCGATAGCCGGCACAGCGCAACGGATGAGCAGCAATATGCAAGAGGTTTCGGAAAAATCCGAAGTGATGACTGGCGACATGCACACCATCTCCTCGGCAGCCGAACAGGTGAGTGTCAACTTAAGCGAAATTGCTCGCTCCTCTACCGTTGTCAACAAAAGCATGGATCGGGTCATGGATTCGGCACAACGCTCCAGCAGCAATGTCAGCACCATCGCCGCTGCCGTCGAAGAGATGACCGCTTCTCTCTCGGAAGTCCGTTCGCGCTGCCAAGCGGCCAAACAAGAGGCGGAACTGGCCCAGGGTGGGGCCAATTCCACTTTGCAGGTGATGGAACGTCTGGGTAATGCCACACGGGAAATTGGTCGCGTCGTGGGCATCATCAACAATATTGCCAATCAAACCAATATGCTGGCCTTGAACGCCGCCATCGAAGCCGCCGGTGCCGGGGAGGCCGGTAAAGGCTTTTCCGTGGTCGCAACCGAGGTAAAAAATTTGGCCAAACAGACCAGTGAAGCGCTGCAGTTGGTCTCCAGCCAGGTACAAGCCATCCAGGGCAACACCCCATATGCGCTAACATGATTATCGAAACTTATTGTTGAGCAGTGTGGATGCGTGTATAATGCAACCACTATGGATG
>NZ_RXIU01000016.1:0-8554 GCF_004217665.1 Candidatus Magnetaquicoccus inordinatus
GGGATTCCATCCCTGGACCCGGCCAGGGAGGTGCCCTCCCTGGACCCGCAGTTGTTTTGGGTGGTGAATAGTTACAATAATCATTGCTTTTCCATGACCAGGCGCAAACCAAGATTGCGCCGACGGTGTGCCGGGTTTAATTCAAAGCGGTAGGCAGAACGGATATGGCTGGCATAGCTGTTCCAGCCGCCGCCGCGAATCACCCGACTGCTTCCTTCTGCTGCTCCCTGAGGATTGGTGACCTTGCCGTTGGCATAGGTTTTGGGACTATACCAATCCTGGCACCACTCCCAGACATTGCCCAACATATCATGGAGCCCCCAGGCATTCGCTTGCAATTGGCCAACGGGACGGCTCCTTTTTCCAGAGTTGCCAGCAAACCAGGCATGGCGTTCCATTGCAGCACTGTCATCTCCCCAATAACGACTGGTGGTGGAGCCGGCGCGTGCTGCATATTCCCACTCCGCTTCGGTTGGTAAGCGATACAGAGTGGCACCCGCACGTTCATTGAGTTTGGCCAGAAAGGTTTGCACCTCTTCCCAACTGACGCTGTCCACCGGGCGGTCGGCGCCCTTGAACTCGCTGGGATTATTGCGCATCACCGCTTCCCACTCCCCTTGGCTGACCTCATAGCGTCCCATATAAAAGGGTTGGCTGATGACCACTTCATGCTGAGGCATTTCATCTTCACTGACATCGGCAGCAAATGGAGTGCCCATAAGAAAGCGTCCTGGTGGAATCAAAATAAACTCCATGCCATTGGCATCACGGACTGAGGTGATGGGGGAGGCGCTGTTGCTGGTGCTCTGTTTGCCGCTGTGAAAGAGGGAAAACTCTGGTACGGCCACAAGCAGCATGGAAAAATATCCCAAATTGGGCAGAGCCAACATCAAGAGTAAAATAAGGAGCAGTTTATAACGAGTGCGCATGATGATTTGTATGCTGGAGAAGATATAGCGGTGCGAGAGGATCAGGGTGTTGCAGAACGTTGGCCATCCCACTCGCGTGCCAAGCGTTGCGCGGCAGCAATATCGCTGGTGGTCATTTTTTTGGTCAGATCATTACGACGGGAAACCGCTTCATCCATACCTTGGGCAGCGGCCAGATTGAGCCACATATGGGCGGTGATGAGATCCTGGGCCACACCCTGTCCACGGCTGTAAAAGAGACCCATCTCCATTTGTGCTCTGGGATGGCCTTGTTTGGCCGCTTTGCGCAACCATTTGATCCCCTCTTTTTCATCCTGGGCGATCCCTTTGCCATGCAGGAAAAAATCGCTCAACTCATATTGCGCCTCCCGGTCGCCCTGTTCAGCCGCCTTGCGATACCATTTGATAGCCTCTGTCCAGTTGCGGTTGATTCCCCCTTTGCCCTGGGCATAGAGCTGTCCCAACTGATATTGGGCGACCGCACGTCCCTGTTCAGCCGCTTTCAGATACCAGAAGACCGCCTCTTTATGATCTTGTGTGACCTGGTCGCCGTGCAGATAGGCACAGCCGAGACGAATTTGTGCGCAGCCATTGCCTTGTGCGGCGGAGCGACGAAACCATTTCATCGCCTCTGGGGGATCCTGTGGCAAATCCTCGCGGCCAATGGAGTAGAGATAGCCCATGATATATTGCGCATCGCTGTTGCCCTGTTCAGCGGCTGCCCGAAATTCGCTCAAGGAGGAGGGGGAGCTGTTTTCTGATGGGTTGGCTTTGGCGGCAGAGCCCTCTCCGTTGGTGGTGACCAGGCGAGAGGAGGGGTCGTTGTGGCCAGAACTGCGTTTATCGGTTGTTGTTGCGGTGCTCCCGGGATGCAGCTCTTTGAGCAGATATTTGGCATCGGCACTGCCTGCCTCGGCAGCTTTGCGCAACCACAGCTCTGCTTCGGGCAGATTTTTACTGACCACCGAGCCATTGAGGTAGAGGGTGCCCAGCTTATGCTGTGCCTCGACAACCCCCCTTTCGGCAGCGGCGCGATACCAGCGGATGGCCTCTTCATAATCCAGCAGCACACCTTGTCCGGTGAGATAGGCGTGTGCCAGTTGCAGTTGTGCCTCGGCATGGCCCTGTTCGGCGGCACGATAATACCATTTGGCTGCTTCTCCCGGTTGGCGTGTGACACCGATGCCAAAAAAATAGAGGCGTCCCAATTGGTATTGTCCATCCGCATCTTTTTGTTCGGCGGCTGCTCGATACCAGCGCAGACTCTCTTTGGCATCATGGGCCACCACTTCGCCCCGCTCATGCCAGGAGGCCAACAGACATTGGGCGCGACTGTCACCCTGTTCGGCAGCTTTGCGAAACCAGTTGGCAGCCTCTTTGGGGTCGCGGTTGACCCCTTTGCCTTCATTGTAGAGTCGGCCCAGCTCAAATTGTGCTTTACTGATCTCCCGTTCAGCGGCCTTGCGCAACCATTGAACCGCCTCTTTATAATCCTGGGGGATGACTTCGCCTGTGGCATACCAATGTCCCAACCAATATTGGGCCTCCTGATTGCCTTGCACAGCCGCTTTGCGATACCAGTCGAAGGCAGATTTCAGATCCCGACTGGTGCCTTTTCCTTCACGGTAGCGGGTTGCCAGTTGCAACTGTGCGCCTGCGTCGCCCAATTCAGCCCCTTTGCGATACCATTTGTAGGCCTCTTTTTCATTTTGTTCGATGCCGATGCCCTGGCTATAGAGATCGCCCAACAGACGGATGGCCGTTGGCTCTTGTTGTTCAGCGGCTTTGCGATACCATTTGAGCATCTCATCATAATCTTGCAACACCCCTTCACCATTGCCATACATCTGTCCCAGACCGCTTTGGGCAGCGGCATCACCCTGTTCGGCAGCTTTGCGATACCAACGCAGCGCCTCGCCATAGTTGCGAGGGACACCATTGCCTTCCCGATAGAGATGGCCGAGCAGCGTTTGGGCAGAGGCGGTGCCACGATTGGCGGCTTCATAGAGCCAGGGAGCAATACCGGTAGGCACATTTTCCGGCAAGGTGATGGGTAATTTTCCTTCGGCACTGTGGGCAACGCCAGGGGTCCATGGCAGCGACAACAACAGAGTGGCGACCAGAAGGGTATATACAACGACACGTGACAAAGCGTTTGCCCTACAGCCGAAGCTGGCAAAATATGTTCGCGATGGAAACATCGCGCCGCCCATACCGCAAGCCATGGGCTTGGGTTGGTGGGCAGCAGGGAGAGGAGGTTTGCTCACCTGGGCCTCGTCTGTCACGTGATGTTGAATCCTGTCACGGATCATAGCAGCTTTTTGACGCCATTGACAGCCAAACTTCTGTTACCGCAGGGCAATCGCATTTGCCAATTTCCTCACTGTTGCCACCAGCAAAACGGTGTATGTCGGGCGTCCGCCCTCCCAAAGAGTGCCCCTTCTGGGCACAAATCTGTGCGGCGTGCGCGAATGCTTAAGCATTCGCTTCTGTGAAACGCCGCACATTTTCAGCAGGGCTTTGCCCTGCACCCACCAGGAGGAGATCATCTCCTCCTGGACCTCCATAATAATTTTCTGATTTTCAAATGCGATTGCCCTGCCGTTACCGACAGTAAGAATGGGGCAGGTGACGCTGTTAAAGGCCGGCCATGCTTTCAGATTCGAGAGACTTGGCAAATGCAGCCAATGCCTCTCTGACGGCTGCAAATGCGGTGCCACCTGCAGAGCGTCGGGCATTGACCGAGGCTGAGAGGGTCAAGAGGGGGTGTACATCGCTATCGATGCGGGCATCAATCTGCTGCATGGTGGTCAGAGGCAGGTTATCGAGAGTGCAATTCTGCTCGATGCAGAGGCGTACCATACGTCCGGCAATCTCATGCGCTTCGCGGAAGGGAATATTTTTGCCTACCAGATAGTCGGCCAGATCTGTGGCGGTGGTAAAGCCCGCCGCCGCCGCTTGCAGCATATTTTCCT
This sequence comes from Candidatus Magnetaquicoccus inordinatus, assembly GCF_004217665.1. Classification (GTDB taxonomy): domain Bacteria; phylum Pseudomonadota; class Magnetococcia; order Magnetococcales; family Magnetaquicoccaceae; genus Magnetaquicoccus; species Magnetaquicoccus inordinatus. The sequence continues at coordinate 3,905 of NZ_RXIU01000016.1, forward strand.
TATGCACGGAGATGCCGGGGATCAATTCAGTCAAGGCGCGCAGAGAGCCTTGCACGGTATCCAGGGTATCAAAGATTGGCTCTTTATCCTCCTGCATATCGCGATTATAGCTCAGGGGCAGTGCTTTCATCAGGGTCAGCAGGGAGAAGAGATGGCCAAAGACCCGTCCACTTTTACCGCGCACCAGCTCCGGGACATCAGGATTTTTTTTCTGGGGCATGATGCTGGAGCCGGTGCAAAAGCCATCGGGCAGTTCGATAAAGCTGAGCAGGGGGGAGGACCAGAGGACCAGCTCTTCGGCAAAGCGGGAAAAATGGAGCATGATCAGGGAACAGGCGGCTGCCAGCTCGATGACAAAATCGCGATCGGAGACGGCATCCATGGAGTTGCGGCAGATGCCGTCAAAGCCTAACTGTTCAGCAACCCAATGGCGATCAATGGGAAAAGGGGTGCCAGCCAGAGCGGCGGCGCCAAGGGGCAATTGATTGATTCGGAAGCGCAGCTCCCGCAGGCGTGCACGGTCACGTTGCAGCATCTCCATGTAGGCGAGCAGATGGTGCGCCAGGCTGACTGGTTGGGCATTTTGCAGGTGGGTCATGCCGGGGAGGATGGTCTCCACATGCTGGTTGGCCAAGTCGAGCAGGGCGCCCTGCATGCGTCGCAAACCATCCTGCAGTTGATCAACCTGGTCACGCAGATAGAGGCGCAGATCGGTAGCAACCTGATCGTTGCGCGAGCGGGCGGTGTGCAGCTTGCCGGCCACGGGACCGATCAACTCTTTCAGGCGACTTTCCACGTGCATATGAATATCTTCCAGGCTTTCCCGGAAGGGCAGTTGCCCGGCTTCCAACTCCTTCTGCACCTGTTGCAAACCGTGGACGATGCTGTCGCACTCCTCCTGGCGGATAATCTGCTGACGTGCCAGCATGCGGCAGTGGACTATGGAGGCCCGGATATCCCATGGATAGAGCCGGGCATCATAGTGGATGGAGGCGGTAAACTGTTCGACGAATTGATCGGTGGTCTGGGCAAAACGGCCACCCCACAGTTTGCTCATGATAGTTTCTGTTGCAAAAGGGTAGCGATACGCATGCGCAGGGCATTGAGTTTGATAAAGCCGCCGGCATCCGCCTGATTGAAGGCGCCATGGTCCTCTTCAAAGGTGGCGATGGTGGGATCAAAGAGGCTGCGTTCGGATTTACGTCCGACCACCTGCACATTGCCTTTGTAGAGTTTCAAGCGCACCACGCCGCTGACATTGGCTTGCGAGGCGTCGATCATGCTTTGCAGCATCAGCCGTTCCGGGCTGAACCAATAGCCGTTATAGATCAGGGCAGCATAGCGGGGTGCCAGTTCATCTTTCAGATGGGCCACCTCGCGGTCCAGGGTGAGGGACTCCATGGCACGATGGGCGACACCGAGGATGGTGCCGCCTGGGGTTTCGTAGACACCACGGGATTTCATGCCGACATAGCGATTTTCCACCAGATCCAGGCGACCGATACCGTTGCTGCCACCCAACTGGTTGAGACGGGCCAGCAGATTGGCGGGGGAGAGAGGTTGGCCATCGATAGCCACTGCATCACCTCGTTCAAAGGTGATCTCTACGTAGGTTGCGCGATCCGGGGCCCGTTCTGGGGAGACGCTCAAGACAAACATCTCTTCATCGGGCTCCTGCCAGGGATCTTCAAGAATTTTGCCCTCGAAGGAGATATGCAGCAGATTGCGATCCATGGAGTAGGGAGATTCGCCGCGTTTATCGCGTCCGACCGGGATGCCATGGGCATCAGCGTAGGCGAGCAATTTTTCCCGTGAGGTCAAATCCCACTCCCGCCAGGGGGCGATGACGCGAATATTGGGACGCAGGGCATAATAGCCCATTTCAAAGCGAACCTGATCATTGCCTTTGCCGGTTGCACCGTGCGAGACGGCATCGGCACCGGTGGCATTGGCGATTTCGATCTGTTTTTTGGCGATCAAAGGGCGGGCGATGGAGGTGCCCAGGTGGTAGACCCCTTCGTAGAGGGCGTTGGCCCGGTACATGGGAAAGACAAAATCGCGCACAAACTCTTCGCGCAGATCCTCGATAAAGATCTCTTTTACCCCCATTTTTTCTGCTTTCAGACGCGCCTCTTCCAGCTCTTCACCCTGACCGAGGTCGGCAGAGAAGGCGACGATTTCGCACTGATAGTTTTCCTGCAACCAGCGCAGGATGATGGAGGTATCCAAACCGCCCGAATAGGCCAGCACAACTTTACGTACAGGATTCATTTTTGGACTCTTCTTCAGCACAAAGGAACAAAAAAACCAGGCGCAAGCAAGCTATGGTTTGTTTACGCCAACAGCCATTCGAGAATGGCTTTTTGCACATGCAGGCGGTTTTCCGCCTCATCCCAGACCACCGATTGCGGGCCGTCCAGCACTTCCGAGGTGACCTCTTCACCGCGATGGGCGGGCAGACAGTGCATGAAGAGGGCCTCAGCTTTGGCTTTGCGCATCAATTTGCTGTCGACGCAATAGTCGGCGAAGGCCTTTTGCCGTTTTTTCTGCTCTTGCTCCTGGCCCATGGAGGTCCAGGCATCGGTGGTGACCAGATCGGCATCGGCGACAGCATCACTGGGCTGGCGCAGCAGAGTGATGGAGCCTTGGGAAGCCTGTTTGGCAATCTCCTGGTTGGCTTTTTCCAGCACCGATGCTTTGGGCTCATAGCCGTTGGGAATGGCCATAACCAAGTGAAAGCCGAGGCGGGCGGCAGCCAGGATCCAGGAGTGGGCGACATTGTTGCCATCGCCGATCCAGGCCACTTTGCGTCCGGCGATGGGGCCGCGGTGTTCTTGAAAGGTGAAGATGTCGGTCAGGATCTGGCAGGGATGAAAATCATCGGAGAGGCCATTGATGACCGGTACAGTGGCATAGCGGGCCATGGTGAGCAGATTTTCATGGGCAAAGGTGCGCACCATGATGCCGTTGACATAGCGGGAGAGAACACGGGCGCTGTCGGAGATCTCTTCGCCGCGTCCCAACTGCATCTCTTTGGAGGAGAGAAAGAGGGCATGGCCTCCCAGTTGGTACATACCGGTTTCAAAGGAGACACGGGTACGGGTAGAGGGTTTTTCAAAGACCATTGCCAAGGTCCGACCTTTCAGGGGATGAACAGTTTCACCCGCCTTCAGGGCTGTCTTGAGGATGCTTGCCCGGGCAAAGAGATGCAGAATCTCTGCAGTGCTCAGATCAAGCAGGGAGAGCAGATCCCGCTTGGGAGTGGAGGAGAGGCTATTCATGGAGCGACCTTTACTGACCAGTACAATTAGAACGAATCGGTCAAGACGCCATCGAGGATGGCAACCGCCTGATCCATCTCCTCCTGGGAGAGGGTCAGAGGGGGTAAAAAGCGCAAAATGGTACCCATTTGGCAACTGAGCAGCAGCCCGCGTGAAAGACAAACGCTGAGAATCTCTTCGGCGGGGGAGTTGAGTTCGACAGCCAGCATCAAGCCTCGTCCGCGCACACTCCGAATCATTTCGTGCCGTTGTTGCAACTGTTGCAGTCGGCTGAGGAGATAGGCTCCTTTTTCGTTGACGCTGGCGATGACCCCCTGATCGAGGAGCATATGCAGGGTAGCCAAGGCGGCGGCGCTGACCAGGGGGGTGCCCCCGAAGGTCGAGCCGTGTGAACCGGGAGAGAAGACACGGGCCACCTCTTCGCGAGCCAGGCAGGCGCCCATGGGCAAGCCAGAGGCCAGGGATTTGGCGATGGTCATAATGTCTGGGGTGATGCTGCTCCACTGATGGCACCACAGGCGACCGGTACGGCCGAGGCCGGTTTGCACCTCGTCGAGGACCAGCAGCAGGCCATGCTGATCGGCAAGCGCACGCAGGGCAGGGAGATAGTCATCGGCAGGGATCACAACGCCGGATTCGCCCTGGATCGGCTCAACCATGATGGCGGCAGTTTGCGGGGTAATCGCTTTGGCCACTGCCTCGATGTTGTTGAAGGGGACATAGCGAAAGCCTGGCAACAGAGGTTCGTAGCCGCGCTGCACTTTATCCTGACCGGTAGCGGTCAGGGTCGCCATGGTCCGGCCATGGAAGCTGTTGATGGTGGTGATGATTTCATAGCGACCGGACTGGGCTCTTTTGTGTCCTTTATCCCGTTCCTGGGTGTAGCGACGCACCAGTTTGATGGCCGCTTCGTTGGCCTCCGCGCCGCTGTTGCAGAAAAAGACCCGATCGGCAAAGCAGGTATCGACCAAGCGTTGTGCCAACTGCTCTTGGAGGGGCACACGATAGAGGTTGGAGGTGTGGATCAACTGGGTAACCTGCTCTTGCACAGCGGCGACCACAGCAGGCGGGCAGTGTCCCAGGTTGTTGACGCCGATACCGGAGATAAAGTCGAGATATTCCCGACCGCTATCATCCCAGAGGCGGGTTCCCTGACCACGCACAAAGGCAACTGGCAGGCGGGCATAGTTGGGCATCAATGCCGAAGAGGCAAAGTTGCCTTTTTTGCCGCTGCTGGGAGAGGTGTTGTTCCCCTTGTTGGCGGTCTGCCATGCCTGATCCACTTCTTGCTGCCCCATGTATACCCCCGAAAACCGAAAAAGGAAAACCGCTCGGCAAAGACGATTTTCCATGATGAAGAAAACGGGGG
>NZ_RXIU01000016.1:9232-29312 GCF_004217665.1 Candidatus Magnetaquicoccus inordinatus
ATCTGTTGCTTCAATGGCCAAAATCTGTCCCGGCGCCATATCTTTCAGGGCCTTTTTGGCGCGCAGAATCGGGAGGGGACAGTTAAGACCTTTTGCATCCAGGGTTTGATCAGCCATGTTGTGTTAACCTCCAAAAATGGGTACCTGTAAGGGACGAGCCCGGTAAAACAGCAAACGCTGATATACTGGTACGCATTCATGGCAGATTGCAAATATTTTTTTCTTTTTTATGATATGTACCAGGAAACTATTTTATTTTTTTTGCTGGCGCGTGTCGAAGATTGAGCCAAATAGCTGACAGGATTCACTTTTTTCACGGATACCATCATGATCGCTACTTTCATCGGTCTGCTCTTTATCACATGCTTGCTTTGGTTGCTGCTCTATTTGCGCAAAGTTCGGGAGAGTTCTCTGGCAGAAGAGTTGCCCAGCGATAAATTGACGGTGTTGATCGGCATCTATCAGATGCTCGGCAAAGGGTGTTTGCAATATTATCGGGATTATGGCAACTATCCTGAGCGGATCACCGGGGCCAGTGACAGCTTGCTGGAGGCGGGGTATCTGAAAGGGGAGCTGTTGGCAACCCTGACCAAGAGCCTGCCGCGCTTTTCTATTGTGGTCAACGACACGATTGGTTCGGCCATCTGTTTGCCCAATACCAAACGGGAGTTGGCTACCGAATTGATCACCCGGTTGCAGGAGATGGCCAGCCCGATGGTGTTTGTGGATTTGCGCGGCAATCAATATCTGCCGTTGAGCCTGCCTATTCCCCATGAGACGGTCAATTTATGCTTGCTGTTGCCGCATGATCCCACCAAATCGCCGTTGGAGAAGGCGGCGGAGATGAAGGTAGTGGTTGCCTGACAGCTTTGCCGCTTGGCACTTTCTTGAGAAGCCGGCGTGCGCAAAAACAGCGAGACCGATTCATGATGGATGAAAACGTCTCGCCATTTTTTGGTGGCGCATGCCAGAGGATGTGCCGGTAGCTCAGGGCAAGCGCATTTGCCAATTTCCTCACTGTTGCCATAAGCAAAACTGTGCGTGTCGCGAAACTGTGCGTGTCGCAAAACTGTGCGTGTCGCAAAACTGTGCGTGTCGCAAAACTGTGCATGTCGCGAAACTGTGCGTGTCGCGAAACTGTGCGTGTCGCGAAACTGTGCGTGTCGCGAAACTGTGCGTGTCGGGCGTCCGCCCTCCCAAAGCGTGCCCCTCCGGGGCACAAATCGCTGCGGCGTGCGCGAATGCTTGGCATTCGCTTTTGTGAAACGCCGCACATTATCAGCAGGGCTTTGCTCTGCACCCACCAGGAGGAGATTATCTCCTCCTGGATCTCCATAATAATTTTTGATTTGTAGTAACTATTCAGGTTCGTGCTGGATCGCCAACTCTACCCCCATGGGGATGCTGTGGGGATTGGCGCAAAAAAGCGCGCCAATCCCCACAGCTTGCTTCCATTAGGCGCGCTGCGCCGACGCAAAAAGCGCGTCGGCTTGGTTTGAAAAGCGCGCCAAAGGCAAAAGATTAAAAACAAAATCCCAGGGATTCCATCCCTGGACCCGGCCAGGGAGGTGCCCTCCCTGGACCCGCAGTTGTTTTGTGTGGTGAATAGTTACGATTTGTAAATACGATTGTCCTGGCCAGCAGGCAGAGCCTTATGGACGGGCGATTTGTGCCTGTTTGCGGATGCTTTTGCTGATATTGGCGGCGGCCTCTTCATCGGCGGGGCGGTCCACCCAGTTGCCCTGCAGCAGCTCCTGTTTTAACACCACCACCTGTACCGTGCCATACGGCTCCTTGCCAGTGATATGGATATTGACCCGATAGCGAAAAGAGGGATTGGCCGGATCGACTTTCCATTCGGTAGAGATGACCCCTCCTTCGCGACTGGCGGTTTGGATGGGCAGTCCCATGACCACATTCATGGCTCCGGCAAACAGTTTATCGGCCCGTATCGACTCGGCGCTCTTTTTTCCGCCCCCACCATCACCACCCATGTTGAAGATGCTCTCCTGACCCGCTTCAAAGGCAGAGTTGGGATCGTTGCGTTCTCTGGCATCTTCCAGCTCTTTTTTCTGGCCAAATTTGGAGAGTTTGTGTTCGTCCAAGGTGTTGCGGCTTTTCCAAAAATCACCGGAGCAGCCTGCCAACAGTAGGGCAGTCAAACCGAGTACCATCCATCCTTGTTTTGCCATTGTACCCACCTTTATTGCTGTCGTTGGAAATCAGGCTGGATCATCCAGCCACAGGGTTTGCGTGCACCGGTTAAGGGGTGGCTTCTTCCACTTTTTCCTGATAGGTACACCCTTCCCGGACACAAATCAGTTGCGTACCGATGCGTTTGCCGACTTTGCGGGTGACAAAGGGCATGGCACATTGGGGGCAGGGTTGGGCCACCGGTTCATTCCAAAGGGCATTTTTACATTTGGGATAGCCGGAACAGGAGTAGAATATTTTACCGAATCGCGATTTTTTTTCCAGGAAAGAACCTTTGCCGCATGCCGGGCAGGTGATGCCGGTAGATTTGGGTTTTTCCAGGGGTTGATTGTTGCGGCATTGCGGATAGCCGGAACAGGCCAAAAATTTGCCGTAACGCCCCTCTTTCAGCAGCATCGGTTGTCCGCATTTTTCACAGGTTTGATCAGTAGTAACCGGTTCGGGACGCGGGGTCTCCTCTTCGCCCTCTTTTTTGAGGTTGCGGGTATAGCGGCACTCCGGATAGTTGGAGCAGGCCAAAAAGCGGCCAAAACGCCCCAATTTATTGAGCAAAGGTTGCTGGCATTCGGGACAGAGTTCATCAGTGGCCTCGCTGGTCACATCGGATCGGCGTGTGGATTTTTCCTTTTCGCTGACCTGTTGCTGGAAAGGTTGCCAAAAATGTTCCAGCAGGGGGATCCAACGTTGCTCCCCACGCGACACCGCATCCAAATCATCTTCCAGGTGGGCGGTAAAATGATAATCGACATAGGTTTGGAAATGTTCTACCAGGAAGCGGTTGACAACCAGACCGACATCTTCCGGGAAGAATTTTTTTTGTTCCAAACGGACATAGCCACGATCCTGCAGGGTAGACATGATGGGGGCATAGGTAGAGGGTCGGCCAATGCCATAACTTTCCAGTGCCTTGACCAGAGTGGCCTCGGTAAAGCGTGGCGGTGGTTCGGTAAAGTGCTGTTGCGGATCGATACGGCGCGGTCGCAGTTGTTCCCCCTCCTGCAGGGGAGGTAACATGGTTTCGGCGGCATCCTCGTCGCGATCCTGCAGGGAGACATCATCGAGCCCTTCGCTGTAGACATCGAGAAAACCGGCAAAGGCGATTGAGGAGCCATTGGCGCGCAATTGAAAGGGTGCCTGACGGTTGGCACTACCAACAGCCAAGGTGGCGGTAACCTGATCGATACGGGCAGAGGCCATCTGACAGGCCATGGTGCGTTTCCAGATCAATTCGTAGAGCACAAACAGATCTCTGGGCAGCACCGATTTAAGGGATTCGGGGGTGCGCGCCGGATTGGTGGGGCGAATGGCTTCGTGCGCCTCCTGGGCATTTTTGGCCGAGGATTTGTAGGTGCGGGCCTTTTCCGGGAGATAGGCGGGCCCATAGCGTTGTTGGATCATCTGCTGCAGCGCCACGAGAGCCTCTTCGGCCAGATTGACCGAGTCGGTACGCATATAGCTGATCAAACCTTCCACTTCGCCGCCACCGCCATTGCTGGCTGGCAATTCCACCCCTTCATAGAGGCGTTGTGCCACCATCATGGTTTTTTTGGCGGAAAAACCCAACTTGCGCGATGCCTCTTGTTGCAAGGTGGAGGTGATGAAAGGGGGTGAGGGATGGCGTTGTGTCTGCTTTTTTTCCAATTGGGTCAGAAAGAGAGGTTGATCCTGCAGAGCAGCGCACCATGCCTGTGCTTGTTGGGCATTGGGAATATCAAACTTACCCAATTTATGGCCCTCTGCTACCACCAAACGGGAGCGGAAAGGCCGGGCAGGGGGAGCCCCTTTGGCGGCGATTTTTTCCACATCGACCAGGATGCTCCAATATTCCTGGCTCTGGAAAGCAGCGATTTCTGCATCGCGTTCGCAGACCAGGCGCAGAGCCACCGATTGTACACGCCCTGCCGACAAACCGGGTCGCACCTTTTTCCAGAGCAGGGGGCTTAAATTGAAGCCGACCAGATAATCGAGAGCCCGTCGTGCCTGCTGGGCATTGACCATATCCATGTCGATCTCTCTGGCATGGTGGATAGCCTCCTGAATGGCCCGTTTGGTGATTTCGTGGAAGACCACCCGTTTGGCCGGCAGGTTGCTCAGCTCCTTTTTTTGCCGCAGCACCTCCAGGACATGCCAGGAGATGGCTTCACCCTCGCGGTCAGGGTCGGTAGCCAGCAGGAGCATTTCGGCCTGTTTGGCGGCGTTGGTGAGGTTGGTGACATGTTTGCTCGATTGTTTGGCAACTTCATAGTTCATCCGAAACCCTTGCTCAGGATCAACTGAGCCATCTTTGCTGGGCAAGTCACGGATATGACCATAAGTGGCGATCACCTGATATTCGGTGCCGAGAAATTTTTCAATGGTTTTGGCCTTGGCCGGTGATTCAACAATGACGAGTGCAGGCATAGCGGCTAATAGGGATCATTTCTAGAGGGGTGAATGGATAGGGGATTGGCTAGTCCGGATTGCCCCAGGGCAAAATGGTTACCGGGCAGGCGTTGGACGACGCCGACCAATTCCAGTTGCAGTAAAATGCGCGAAAGCTCGGTCACTGTCAAATGGGAACGCCGTGCTAATTCATCTCCTTGCATCGGCCCTTGTTTAAGCAGGGCGTGAACAGCGGCGGAAGAGGTGCCGGCAGCGACCGGAGCAATGTTGATAGGTTCTTGTAATTGCAAGGAGTTATGGCGGACAGGTCGGGGATCCCAGGAGAAGGCATTCAAGATATCCTGAGTATTTTCCAGGAGGATGGCACCTTGACGCAACAGTTGGTTGCTGCCCTGGTAGCGGGGGTCACCTGCCTGGGCGGGGACGGCAAACAGCTCCCGACCTTGTTCGAGGGCCATCCGGGCGGTAACCAGTGAGCCGGAACGGCTGGCCGCTTCGATCACCGCGACCCCGCGACAGAGGCCGCTGATAATGCGGTTGCGTGGGGGAAAGAGGTAGGCAGCCGGCATAGTGCCCAAGGGTGCTTCGGTGACCAGGCAACCCTGGGTGATGATGCGACGGCGCAAGGAGTGGTTGCGACTGGGATAGATGACATCGAGGCCGGTGGCCAGGACGGCGACGGTAGGGCTACCCCCTTCGATGGCACCCCAATGGGCGGCGGTATCGATGCCTTCTGCCAAGCCGCTGACGGCCATAATCTCTTGTTGCGCCAATTCGCGGGCCAGACGGTGGGCGAAGGCGCACCCAGGGGGGGTAGCCTGCCGCGAGCCGACGATGGCCAAGTTGTTGGGACGCAGAAGGTGTTCCACAGCGCCGAGGACAAAGAGCGCAGGGGGTGGATCAGCAATTTCCCGCAACAGAGGGGGATACTCCTCATCGCCGAGTATCAGAATACGGCCACCCATTGCCTGCAAGCGGTTGAGTTCCGACTGCAGGGGTTCGCTGGCAGAGGTTTGGCGCAGGTGTTGAATTTTTTGTACAAAGGGGGGTTGAATGCCTGGAACCTCTTGCCACTCTTGCGTGGAGGCGGAGAGCAGGTTGTCTGCATTGCCAAAATGGGTAAGCAGGCGATTGATGCGTACTGGTCCCAGTCCGGGAGTACGGATCAATTTCAGCCATTCGAGCAGGGTATGCCGGTCCATGAAAGTGGAGTCCTCAAAGCAACTATGTGGATCGACCGATACGTGGTTCGCTGCCGATGGCCAAGCGTTGGATATTGCTGCGGTGGCGCCAGAAGATCAAGGGTATGATACAGAGTGCGGTAGCCATGGCGCTGCGTGAATCCTGGTAAAAAAGAAAGGCGGGAAGCAGCAGGAAGGCGAGCAGGGCGGCCAGGGAGGAGATACGGGTAAAAAGGGCGGTGAGCAGCCAGGTCAGAATGGCGAGCAAACCGGCACTTGGGGTCCAGGCCAGGAAGATGCCGAGTGCGGTTGCCACCCCTTTGCCGCCTTTGCCGCGCAGATAGATAGGATAGAGATGGCCAAGAAAGGCGGCCAGGGCAACCCCTCCGGTCAGGGGATCGTGGCTTCCGAAGCTTTGTTTGGCCAGCAGAAGGGGCAGGAAGCCTTTTGCCATATCGAGGAGCAGGGCGATGATGCCAGCCAGTTTACCGGTGGTGCGCAAGACGTTGGTAGCACCGATATTGCCGCTGCCTTGTTGACGAATATCGCCGGAGCCCATGAGGCGGGCGACCAGCAGACCGAAGGGGATGGCTCCCAGCAGATAGGCGGTCACCAGCCAGATAAGCCAAGTAAGCAGATTTTGGGCTGAGGAGGAGAAGGGTGAGGAAAAATCCATCTTGAAATCATCCGCAGAGGTGAAAGAGAGCTTGCACGCAGGCCATTTTGTCCTTATCGTGCATCAATCTACATTGTTACAGTACTGATCGGAAACCTATTTTTCATAACGAAGAGGCGCATTATGTCCAAATCCCTGAATAAAGTGCAATTAATCGGTCATTTGGGGGCCGATCCAGAGGTACGATTTACCCAGGATGGACGTGCCATAGCTGGTTTGCGGATAGCAACCTCCGACTCCTGGACCGATAAACAGGGACAGAAGCAGGAGCGTACCGAATGGCATTCAGTATCAATATTCGGCAAGCTGGCGGAGATTGCGCAACACTATTTGCGCAAGGGTAGCAAGGTTTTTCTGGAAGGCCAACTGCAAACGGACAAATATACCGATAAACAGGGTATTGAGCGCTATTCCACCAAGATAGTTTTGACGCCATACAATGGACAGATGATATTATTGGATCGTGCTCCGGGAACGGCTGGGGAGATGGGAGCGGTTCCGGCTTATGCTGGGCCAGCACAAGGGAGCTATGGCTCATCTGCTGGGTATGGTGGCGCTGGATATGCGGCAGCGCCGTTGGGGGCAGCGGTAGCATCAAACCAGGCCTCTGGAGTACGTGGGGCATCGGCGCCAGGTGCAGGCCATGCTGCGGAGCATCCCTTTGATCATACGCCTGATTTTGATGATGACATCCCTTTCTAGTGTGCGTGTTTTTGCGCAGATCACCCTGCATCCGAGGTGCTGGATGGGGATGAGATGCGTTGCAGGAGCACCACAGCCTGAGCGGCTACTCCCTCGTTACGTCCGGTAAATCCAAGCCCTTCAGTAGTGGTGGCTTTGATATTGACCTGGTGGGGGGAGATGTTGAGGATGCGGGCGATCTCCTGGCACATGGCGGGCATATAGGGTGCCAGTTTGGGGCGTTGGCAGATGATGGTGGCATCGAGATTGATCAGTTGCCACTGTTGGCTGCTGATGGTATCGCGAACGGTGGTCAGCAGTTCGCGGCTGTCGATTCCGCGGTAGGTGGGGTCGGTGTCGGGAAAATGGCGGCCCAGATCACCGAGTCCGGCGGCACCGAGCAAGGCATCCATAATGGCGTGCAGCAGCACGTCGGCGTCAGAGTGTCCCAGCAAACCTTGTTCGCAGGGAATTTGCACACCTCCCAGCAGTAATAGGCGACCGGGACTCCAGCGATGGACATCAAACCCTTGTCCGACTCTTATTTCCATGTAAGCGACTCCTCATGTTGTAGCCACCAGGCAGCCCAATGCTGATCTTGGGGATAGGTGATTTTAATATTCCAGGGGGAACCGGGCACCATCAAGACAGGCCGATGCAGACGTTCGACCAGGGAGGCATCATCGGTACCGAGAAAGCCATCGCGCGCAGCCTGTTGGTGGGCGTGGCGAATCACTCCCAGGCGAAACAGTTGCGGGGTTTGCACCAGACAGATATGTTGACGGTTCAGGGTGGCGGTGATGTATTGCTGGTGATCGATCTGTTTGACGGTATCGGCAGCCAGCAGAGCGGGAATGATGGCATCGCACTGTTGACGAGCGGCAAACAGGCGATCCAGGAGGGTAAGATCGACAAGGGGGCGGGCGCCATCGTGGATGGCTACCCAGTGGTCGTCGTGGTTGTGCATGCTCTGCAGGGCTTGAAATACGGAGTGTTGTCGTTCGGTGCCGCCGGCAACCGGTAGGGATACTTTAGGCAGTTGTGGCAGGAGAGGGGCCATAATCTCTTGCCAGAGAGCCTCCCCTGCAGGAGCGATTACCGGTAGAATGCGATCGATGCAGGGGTGGGGATGCAGGCGGTTCAGGGTATGCCAGAGCAGGGGGGCGTGACCGAGTGGTAGATATTGTTTGGGCAGTTGGCCAGCAAAACGTGTACCCCGGCCTGCAGCCAGGACGATCATGGTGCAGGAGGACATGGGGATCTCCTTGGCAATGGTGATGGCGAAAAGGAGCGCGGCAATTATGATGATCTGTGCTCTACAAGTGCATTTCACTTTTAGCACAAAATGGTGCAGAAGGCGATGGTCAGCCAGGGCAAGCGCATTTGAAAATCAGAAAACTATTATGGAGGTCCAGGAGGAGATAATCTCCTCCTGGTGGGTGCAGGGCAAAGCCCTGCTGGTAATGTGCGGCGTTTCACAAAAGCGAATGCGTAGCATTCGCGCACGCCGCACAGATTTGTGCCCCAAAGGGGCACTCTTTGGGAGGGCGGACGCCCGACATGCACAGTTGCGCTTGTGGCAACAGTGAGGAAATTGGCAAATGCGCTTGCCCTGGATGGTCAGCGGTCACCCAAGCGGGATGTTGGTTTGAGGGAGATGGAGTCTGGGCATGAAGGAGATATTTATTTGGGGTGCGGTAGGCTTCTATGCAACTGCGGCGGTATGGATTCTCTATGTGCATTTGCGTGGCATAGAGCGGCCATCGTTATTGAGTTGGTGGTTGGTGTTGCTTGGCTGGCTGGTGCAGTTGTTTCCATTGGTGCGTGTATGGGTGGATGCGCATGGTGCGCTTGATTTACAGTTGCGCACTTTGTTGGAGATGTCGACCTTGGCCATGGGTGGCATCTATTTGTTGTGGTGGCGATTACGTCCGCAGGCGGCGCGCACAGTTGGGGTATTGTTGTTGCCATTGATGGTATTGACTCTGTTGGCCTCTCTGTGGTTGCCGGTGGTGCAGGCGCATTTGCAGAGCTTGAGTGATCCTTTGTTGCTGGGCCATCTCTTGCTCTCCTTGATGGCGTATGGTCTGTTCAGTATTGCGGCGATGTTGGCATTGATGGATGCTTTTCAGGAGCATGCTTTGCGCACCAAGCGTTTTGGCGAGCTGTTTACCTTGTTGCCACCTTTGGATGCGTTGGAAGAGACGCTGTTTTTGATGGTGAACATGGGCTTTGTCTTGTTGACGGCCAGCATGCTGACTGGGGGATGGTATTCTTACAACGAACGTGGCAGTGCATTGTTTTTGAACCATAAGCAGGTTTTTACCTGGGCGACCTGGTTGGTGTATGGAGCACTTTTATTGGGCCGTCATTTTCAGGGTTGGCGTGGTCGGCGGGCGGTGCGTTTGACTTTGTGGGGATATTTGTTTTTGGCTCTGGCCTTTTTGGGGGTCAAGTTTGTAACCCAGATTGTGTTGGGGCGGTAAGTGTGTATGATGATAAATGTAAATATTTGATTGACAATTCATATTAATAGCGATAATGTTTGCATCTGGTTATGCGCTATGACAGGTGATCAATTATGAATTAATCTTTCATCTGAATTCTTAATAAGTATAATTAATCGACAGGAGCGATGAAATTATGAATAACAAGTATGGCTTAAAGAATAAATTGACGGGAAAACGGTTAAAGGAATTTAATGCTTGTCTGCAACGGTTTGAAGAGTGCGATGCTCCTGAAGATGTCGTTTTGTTGTTTAAAGAGATTGTTTCTTATTTGGAAAAAAATTCTAAAGACACAGTCAGAGATATCTTTCGTGAGACATGTATACGTAAAGGCTACACCAAGCCATTTGAGAGAAATGGTGTTTCAATATTTATTCGGCCTGCTTGTTTGAATAGCAAGCTTTTTAGCGATTGTTACAGCGCAACTCAAGTGGAGGAACAATGCTATCGTCGCGGATTTGACCAAGGTGCAAATGAGGTGTTTCGATTGTTTAGTAATGGAGTTTCAGCAAATGAAATTCGATTATTTTTGGATGAAGTACACGCATGGAGAACTCGATGCATCCAAATAATGAACAGTTCTCCTGGATGTGAGGAGTCGATTGATGATGGAATCATCATTGAAGGAGAATAAGTTAATTAAATAACAATTAAGTTGATATACTGTCTTGACAGGTTATCAGGGAGATGCTGGTAGAGTGTCTAAGGGTGTTTACCTTTCAGTGCGCCTCCGCCCAGCTCTGTCCGCTACCAATATCAACCTTCAGGGGGACGCCAAGCTGCATCACCCCCTCCATGGACTCGCGCACCAACTGTTGCACGTTGACCAACTCATCTTCTGGTACCTCCAAGACCAACTCATCGTGCACCTGCAAGAGCATGCGGCTTTGCCAACCCTCTTGGCGCAGGCGGCTGTGCAAACGGATCATCGCCATTTTGATCAAATCGGCTGCCGAGCCTTGCAAGGGTGCATTGATGGCAGTGCGTTCGGCAAATTCCCGCAGGGTTCGGTCGCTGCTGTGAATCTCCCGCAACCAGCAGCGTCGCCCGGCGATGGTCTCGACATATCCTTGACGGCGCGCCAGATCGATAGTCCGTTCCATGTGCTCGCGCACGCCGTGATAGCGTTGAAAATAGCGCTCCATATAGGCACGAGCCTGGGGATTGCTGATGCCCAGGCGCTTGGCCAGACCGAAGGGGCTCATGCCATAGATCAGACCGAAGTTGATGGTTTTGGCCATCCGCCGAGCATCGCTGCTGACGTTGTCCACTGTGCCACCAAAGAGCTCTGCAGCGGTAGCAGCATGAATGTCCCGATCCTGGGCAAAGGCTTCCTGCATGCCGGTTACGGCACCGAGATGGGCCAGAAGGCGCAGCTCGATCTGACTGTAATCGGCTGACAACAACACCCAGCCGGGCGGGGCGATAAAGGCAGTGCGTATGGCGCGTCCCTCTTCAGTACGGATCGGAATATTTTGCAGGTTGGGTTCGGAGGAGGAGAGGCGGCCTGTCAGGGTAGCCGCCTGGTTGAAATGGGTGTGCAGGCGGCCAGTGCCCGGATGGATCAACTGCGGCAGGGCATCGGTATAGGTGGTTTGCAGTTTGGTGAGCGAGCGATAGCGCAACACCCGTTCGGGCAGGGGATGGCCCTGTTCGGCCAAGTGGGTCAATACCTCCACATCGGTAGAAAAACCGGTTTTGGTGCGTTTTCCTCCTGGCAGCTTTTGTTTGCCAAAGAGAATTTCTCCCAGTTGTTGGGTGGAGTTGACATTAAAACTCTCCCCGGCCAAAGCATGGATCTCCTCGACCAGTTGTTGCCGTTGTTTGGTAAAACGTTGTGACATGTCGGCCAAAATCTCCTGATCAATGCAGATTCCTGCCAACTCCATATCGGCAAGCACCTGTACCAGGGGCAGCTCCACGGTTTGATAGAGTTGTGCCAATGTGGGCAGGCTCTGTACGGAGTGGGCCAGTTGTTGAGCCGCCTCCCAGGCCACTTCGGCATCTTCGCAGGCATAAGGAGCGGCTTGTGCCAGAGCTACCTGATCAAAACGCAAGCTGTTTTTGCCACTGCCGGTTACTTCTTTGTAGGTGATGGTGGTGCGTTGCAGCAGATCCATGGCGATGGCATCCAGGTTATGGCGCCGACTGCCACCATAGAGCAGGTGGGAGAGCAGCATGGCATCCCAGTGCAGACCGGCCAGATGAATGCCATATTTGGCCAGGATGACACACTCATATTTGATATTTTGGCCAATTTTTTTTCTGTTTTCATCTTCCAACAGCGGCTTCAAGGCGGCCAAAGTGTCGTTCAGGGGCAGTTGACCATGGGGAGCGGCTTGGGGGGTATGTCCCACTGGCAGATAGAAGGCGTGGCGATTGTTCCAGGAGAAAGAGAGCCCCACCAGCTCTGCCTGGACCGCATCCAGATGGGTGGTTTCGGTGTCGAGGGAAAAGAGCGGCTGCTCGGCCAACTGTTGCAGAAAATGGGTAAAAGCGGGCCAGTCGCTGACGATCTGATAGTGGACCGGGGCAGGACTCTCCGTGTTGCTGAGCAAGGGGAGTTCTGGTTGTTGGGTCAGGTGCAGGCGATCGATGTCGCGGACCAGGGTGGTAAACTCCATTTCCAGGAAGAGTTGGCGTAGACGTGGCCAATCTGGTTGTTGCAGGCGGGTTGTTTCCAGGGAGAAGTTATCGAGGGGGACGTCGCGGATGATGGTGACCAACTGCAGGGAGAGGCGGGCCAAATCGGCATGTTCGCTGAGCAGTTGGCGGCGATTGCTTTGTGAGACCTCGTCCAGTCTAGAGAGCAGTTGCTCCAGGGAGTCGTAGGGCTGCATCAACTGGGCGGCAATTTTATCACCGATGCGCGGCACTCCGGGAATATTGTCGGAGCTGTCTCCAGCCAGGGCCATGACGTGGGTGACTTTTTTGGGTTCGACGCCCCAACGGGCGTGCACCTCCGGCTCCCGAATCCAGATCTCTTTGGCAGGATCCCAGAGTGTAATCTGTGCGGAGACCAATTGCATGAGATCCTTGTCGCTGGAGACGATCACCACCTGCCATTGTGCCTCTTCGGCGATGCGGGAGATGGTGCCAAGGAGATCATCTGCCTCATATCCCTGATATTTTTGACAAGGAATACCCCAGGCCTGGATAATATTTTCGATGATGGGGATCTGGATGCGCAGGGGATCGGGCATGCTTTTGCGATTGGCCTTATAGTTGGCATCGACATCATGGCGCTTGGTGGGACCTGCTCCGTCAAAGACCATCACCATATGCTCTGGCTGGTGGGTATCCAGCAGGCGGTGGATCATTTTGACAAAGCCAAAGATGGCATTGGTGGGAAAGCCGTCACGGCGTGACATGTCACGCACGGCATAGAAGGCCCGATAGAGGTATCCGGAGGCATCGATCAGGAAGAGAGATTGGCTCATGATGAATCGCTTTACGGGGTTGGCAAAAGGAGGGGAGGGGAGAGGTGTGAATGATCCAGTTCGCGCAATAAGTCGCTTAGGCGGTTGACGGGCATCCGGCAGAATTGTTGTCTGCAGACATAGACGGTCGGTTTGCCGTTGAGCATGGGGCGTGGCGCCAGCAAGGGCCATGCGGATGGGGATGATTTGAGATCGGGTTCCAGATGCACCAAAGCCAGACCGGGCAGGAGGTGTTGGCGGATCTCTTTGAGGAAGAGCTGGGTATCGGGATGGCTGCGCTCACCGACCACCACCACCTCCAGGGCCGATTGGGGCAGATAGTCCCACCGGCGCAGCAGTTCGGGAGCGGCTTGCGGCAATGGTTTGAGCAGACTCAACAGGTGGGGTTCAATTTTGGCCAGTACAGACTCCCATTTTCCTCCCTGTTGGAAGAGGGCGAGTCGCTGCATGCTGATCAGGGCCACGGCCAGACCACTGGGATAGTGTGCATCTTCCCAGAGGGTTTGCTGGGGCAACGGGGAGTCTGTTGGCTGTGGGGTCAGAGTAAACAGGGGGCTGTGGTCGGTATGAAAGCGTTTGTTTATCTCTTGCAGCAAAGCATCGGCCTGATCGAGGAGAGAGGGGGAAAATTCAGCCTCGTAGAGGTCGAGCATGGCTTGGGCAAGAAAGGCATAATCGTCGAGAAAGATGGTGGAGCTGTGCTGATTACCCCAGCGACTATGGCGCAAGGAGTCAGGGGTGGGGAATGCCTGTTGCAGATTGGTCAAGCAGTTGCGAGCGGCAGCCAGGAACTGATCTTGTTGCAGGAGGGTAGCAGCGCGCGCCAGCACGGAGATGGTCAGGGCATTCCAGGAGGTGACTATTTTTTCGTCACGAAAGAGGGCTGGGCGTTGCGCACGGGCAGCGAGCAGGAGACGACGCTGTTCTTGCCACTCTTCTGGATTATTGTGCATCGTTTGCAGACCGGCCAAGAGGCGCAATACACTGCGTCCGCTGATGACGCTATCGACTGGATCGAAGGTCAACTCCAGGAAGGAGTCTGCCTGGGGGCCGAGGAGGGTATGAATCTCTTCAGCACTCCAGGTATAGTAGCGATTGGCTGAGTGGCTGTCGCTGCTCAGGGAGGCGGCGAAGCAGCCGCCGGAGAGTTGCAGGCGTTGCAGCAGATCCTGCAAAATTTCTTGGGCCACCTGGGCATAGTCGCGCTTGCCGGTCAATTGGAAGGCTTCCAGATAGCTCCTGGCCAGCAGGGCGTTGTCTGGGAGCAGGATGTCGAAGAGAGGGGTTTGCCAGCGTGCATCGCGACTCAGGCGAAAGAAGGCGCCAGCCAGATGGTCACGCAGGCCAGAAGAGGCCATTTTGTCCAAGGCGAGCAGAGCGGGGAGGGCATCACCGGGCTGTTTTTGTCTGGCAGCCTGCCGCAAGAGCAGGGAGAGCAGGAGTGGTTGTGGTGCTTGTTGTTCCTGGCCGATGAGGGAGCCATATTGCGGATCAAGACGTTGGCGCCAGAAGTTGGCAGCATCGGGGCGTGGATCATACTCTTCATTTGTCTGGTCCGGTTGAGGAAGAGTCTGTTGTTCGGCCAGCCAAGCGGAGAGTTTGCTCAAACGGGTCAGCAAGGTTGGGCGATCGGTTTGCCAGGTGTTGAGGAGAGTAGTAAGGAGTGTGTGCAACGAGGGATGTTCGCTGTTGCCGTTGAGCGGAAAATAGCTACCGCCATAGATGGGTTGCAGATCCGGGGTCAAGACCATGTGCAGGGGCCAAGCCGCTTTACCGGTCATGGCGGTCAGGATCATGCGGAAATAGTGGTCCAGATCGGGATGTTCATCGCGATCGACCAGGATGCTGACAAAGTGGTTATTGAGCAGAGAGCTGGTTGCATGATCGAGGAAGGTTTCCTGCTCCAGCAGACGGCATTGTTGGCAGGTGGTGGCGCCGATGGTGAGAAAGAGAAGTTTTTGTTCTTGTTTGGCACGTGTCAGTGGCTCTTGACCCCAGGGATACCAATGGACAGGAGTGTGGCTGTGTTGGGCCAGGTAGGGGCTGGAAGAGTGGGCAAGCGGCTCTGCTGCCGGGGCTGAATGGGCGTTCAGTCCGGCGGGCAGCAGGCACAAAAGAAAAAAGAGGACAATGCGTCGTAGACTCAGTTCAACTTGCGGCATGGTAGAGGCGGTGGGTCAAGAAGAGAGAGATGGTAAAGAGCAACACGGCACCGGTTTGATGGGCGGAGGCCAGAGGTGTGGGTACCATCAGCAGCAAGGTGGAGATGCCCAAGGCGATTTGGATAAGCATCATCAGCAACAGCAGGTGTTGGGCAATACGGGCTGGTTTGCTGAGAGAGTAGGCACGGGAGAGCCACCAAAAAGCGAGGATGGAAAAAAAGAGGATGACTGCCAGCAGGCGGTGATCCCATTGTACGGTAGCGATATTTTCAAAAAAATTCAGGTATGCTGGTTGCAGGAAGAGGATGCCTTCCGGGATCCACTCATCGTTCATCAGGGGAAAGGTATTAAAGGCCATACCGGCGTCGAGACCGGCGACAAAGCCGCCGGAGAGAATCGTGAGAAAAATGAGTGCCGTTAAGGCAATAGCGCGCGTGAGCAGGGGATGTCGAGGCAGATCGGCTGCTCGTTGGCGCTGGGAGAAGAAGAGTCCCAGGGCCACCCAGAGCATATAGGCGTAGAGGGCGACAGCAATACCGAGATGGGCGGTCAGACGATATTGGCTGACATGGGGGTTGTCGACCAGGCCGCTTTTGACCATATACCAGCCCATCCCCCCTTGCAGGGCGCCGATAAAAAACATCAGGGCAAATTGCCACGCCATGGTGCGATCGATACGGCGTTTGCCCAGGAAGTAGAGAAAGGGCAACAGGAAGACCAGGCCGGTGATGCGTCCGATTAAGCGGTGAATATATTCCAGCCAATAGATTGATTTGAAGCCAGCCAGATCCATCTCCCAGTTGATTTTCAGAAATTCTGGAGATTGTCTGTACTGGGCGAACACCTCCAGCCAATCGGCTTCGGTAAAGGGCGGGAACCAACCGAGGATGGGTGCCCATTGCACCATGGAGAGGCCGGAGCCGGTCAAGCGGGTCAAACCACCGATGATCACCATCAGCAGGATCATGACGCAGCAGGTAAAGAGCCAGCAGGCGATCGGTTTTAAGTTGACGTTGGATTCCGAGGAGGGGGTTGGCAGCACGTGGCGATCTCCTGTTACTTGACCAATAGATAAAAATAACCAACGATAAAGGGGTCAGCAGTTTGATGCTGGTGATCCAGGGTTGCCGAGGGCATACTGCTTGCGCGGAGGCAGCCTGTTTTGCGGACAATACTGCGATTTTTTCTTTCATGCAACCAACCGTACCAAGGTGACCATGCAACACGAAACTCTCTCTTTATCTTTGCCTGCCGAGTCTGGCCGACGCTTGGCCAGTGGTTGGCTGTTATTGGCTCTGTTTTCCCTGGTGGGAGCGGGGTTGGTGGTGATTTTAATCGTCCTGGCGCGCCAACCGGTGATTCACGATCTGATTCCCTGGGCGGGATCGTTTCGCACCGCTTTGGTGATTCATGTCGATTTGTCGGTATTGGTATGGTTTCTCTCTTTTGCTGGTTTGCTGGCGGCGTTGACCTTGGCGGAGCATCTGCTGGTCATGGGATGGCTGGCCTTGGCAATAGCCATGCTGGGAACGGTGATCCTGACCTTTTCCCCATTTTTGGGGGAGGATCTGCCATTCATGAATAATTATGTGCCCGTTTTGAATAATGCTCCCTTTTTTGTTGGGCTGTTTCTGTTTGCTGGCGGTTTTTCTTTATTGGCGCTTTTGACATTATGGAGTCGGCGCCCAGCGGGAGATGTCGGGGAGCAAGGAATGCGCTTTGGCTTATGGACAGCCTTGGTGATTTTTTTATTGTCCGTGGCTTCACTGGCCTGGACCTGGCATGGATTGCGTCATCTGCCGACCCATGATGAGCACTATTTTGAATTGCTTTTTTGGGGTGGGGGACATTTGTTGCAATTTACCCATGTGCAACTGCAGATGCTGGCGTGGCTTTGGTTGGGGACATTGGCGGGGTTGCCGCGTTTTTTGACCTCGCGTTTGGTGATTCCCTTGTTTGTCATGGGTGCTTTGCCGGCTTTGGCGGGTCCGGTGATCCATTTTCTCTATCCAGTGGATAGTGGCGAGCTGCGTCTGGCTTTTACCGAGTTGATGATTTATGGAGGTGGGATTGCTTCGGTGCCGTTGGCGCTGGTTTTGGTGTGGGCTTTGTGGAAAGCAGAGCCGGTAGAGCGGCCTGAGCAGGAGGTAATGCGTTTGGCATTGCGTACTTCGTTGCTTCTTTTTGCCTTTGGTGGTCTCATCGGTTTTATGATTCGTGGGATCAATGTCACCATCCCCTCGCACTATCATGGGTCGATAGTTTCTGTTACACTGGCTTACATGGGGTTGGCATATCATCTGTTGCCCGCTTTGGGTCATGGACAGCCTCTGCCGCGTTGGGCGGGCCATCAATTAAATATATATGCTTTTGGTTCATTGCTGCATATTATTGGTTTGGCCTGGTCGGGTGGACATGACGTACAACGCAAAACGGCAGGTGCAGCCCAAGGCTTGCAGAGTCTGTCGGAAAAAGTTCCCATGTGGATCATGGGTGCAGGCGGGATGATAGCGGTGAGTGGTGGCATATTATTCCTTGTTTTGGCGTTTCGGGTTTGGCGACGCAAGGGAATCACTTCCTGACACAATAGGAGAGCAGGGATGAAAAATCTGAAACTGGGCACAAAACTGGGGATTGGTTTTGGTTTTGTATTGGTGTTGACCATGATAGTTACACTGACCGGCTATCAAGGAATCAATGGCCTGTCGGATACTATTGGCAAGGGGCTTGCGCTTGCTGAGATGATGGATCAGGTGGATCAGGCAGCAGTTTCAGAGAAAAATTATATTATTCGCAAAGATGGAAAGTATGCTGAAGAGCATAAAAAAGCGTTGGAGGAGCTCACAAAACTGGCCCAGAAAAACCGCGAGCAGTTGTTTCAGGATGCGGATGGCAAGCGGGCGATGGAAGAGTTGGCAAAGTTGGCCCATGAATATGAGCGGGGGTTTGCTGAATATGTTGCCTCGCAAAAGAAAAATGAGGCAGGTGTACAACGGATTCGTGCTTTGGCCAATGAGGTTGTGCAAGAGGCGCAAGCCTTGCGGAGTGATTTGTTAAAGCAGTTGCACCGCCATGTGGCCGAGTTGGCAGGACAAATTGAGGGTGGGGCAGATCGGGGCACCATGGCTGAGCAGGCTGGTACTTTGGGAGACAATGCCACACGTGCCGACCAAGTGGCAGCGATGATGGAACGTTTTCTCGATGCCCGCATTGGCGAGAAGGAGATATTTCTGAGTCTGGGACAGGATGAAAAATCGATCAAACGCAATCAGGAGGGAATGGCGGCATCGGTCAAAATTCTGCAGAGCCTGGCGCCAAACTTGAAAGAAGCAGCCAATAAAGAGTTGGCCAAGAAGATGATCGTCGGCATAGAGAATTACCAGAAAGAGGTACAATCCTTATTGGCCATTTATCAGGAGCAGGCCAAAAATGAGAAGGCGATGGGTGTCTCCAGACAGGCTACGGACAAAAAGATTGGGACGATTCAAGAAGAGGAGGAGAAACGAGCTGGCGATGAGGTGTCGTCGGCCAACAGAGTATTGATTCTATTCAGTGTCGCTGCAGTATTGATTGGTTTGACGGTGTCGATATTGTTGACGAGGGTGATCGTACAGGCTTTGGCACAGGGGGTATCGTGTGCGCGCAGTATTGCCGGGGGGGATTTGACCACCAGTGTGTGCATCAATCAGGGCGATGAGACAGGTCAGTTGGGGGCAGCCTTGACGCAGATGGTAGCCAATTTGAAGAAGGTGGTGGCGGAGTTGTCTTCGGCGGCGGATCAGGTCTCTTCGGGTAGCAATGAGATCTCCGATGCCGCGCAGACGCTGGCACATGGCGCGACGGAACAGGCGGCCTCGATTGAGGAGACCTCGGCGGCCATGGAGCAGATGGTCTCCAACATTCAGCAGAACACCGACAATGCCAATACGACGCGGGAGATTTCGCAAAAGGCGGCCCAGGATGCGGCAGAGGGTGGCAAAGCGGTTGCAGAGGCGGTCACGGCGATGAAGGAGATTGCCACCAAGATTGGGATTATTGAGGAGATTGCCCGGCAGACCAACTTGTTGGCGCTCAATGCTGCCATTGAGGCGGCGCGTGCTGGAGAGCATGGAAAAGGTTTTGCGGTAGTGGCAGCCGAGGTGCGCAAACTGGCAGAACGGAGTCAGTCGGCTGCAGGTGAAATCAGTCATCTGTCGGCTTCCAGTGTGGGTGTGGCGGAGAAGGCAGGAGCGATTATCAATACGCTGGTTCCCGACATTCAAAAGACGGCTCAGTTGATTCAGGAGATAGCGGTAGCCAATCAGGAGCAGAATCAGGGGGCGTCGCAGGTCAACCAGGCGATTCAGCAGTTGGACAAGGTGATTCAGCAGAATGCTGGGGCATCGGAAGAGATGGCGGCAACAGCGGAGGAGTTGTCGGCGCAAGCGGAGACCATGTTGCAGACCATTGCTTTTTTCAATACCGGTGGCAGGCTGCGAGCGGCGGCGGGGAAGAGCAAAGCGACTGAGCGTAAAGCGGTTCAACCACCTGCTCGCCCGGCGAGTGGGGGCAAGAGAGAGCTGGTTGCGAGCAAGAGCTTGGCCCCTGTTGGCAAGGCGGCTGGTGGAGTCCATTTGGCAATGCACTCTTCTGATGAGGAGTTTGAGAAGTTTTGATGGGCCACTCATGTCAGGGCAAGCGCATTGGCCAATTTACTCACCGTTGCCATAAACTAAAACTGTGCAGGTCGGGCGTTCGCCCTCCCAAAGAGTGCCTAATAATTTTGTAACTATTCACCACCCAACACAACTGCGGGTCCAGGGAGGGCACCTCCCTGGCCGGGTCCAGGGATGGAATC
>NZ_RXIU01000160.1:0-3192 GCF_004217665.1 Candidatus Magnetaquicoccus inordinatus
CAGCATCCCCATGGGGGTAGAGCCAGCGAGCCAGCACAAACCTGAATGGTTTCCCTTTTTTCATCCCGCAATCCACTCCTGTCAAGCCTCTTCCCAGGGCAAGCGCATATGCCAATTTCTTCACTGTTGCCACTACCTGAAAATGTGCAGGTCGGGCTCCGCCCTCCCAAAGCGTGCCCCTGCGGGGCACAAATTGGTGCGGCGTGCGCGAATGCTTCGCATTCGCTTCTGTAGAAACGCCGCACATTATCAGCAGGGCTTTGCCCTGCACCCACCAGGAGGAGATAATCTCCTCCTGGACCTCCATGGTGATTTTTTGATTATTAATGCGCTTGCTCTGAGCCTACTCCTTTTTTTGTATGGATGGTACAGAGCTTTCCAGGGAAGGACGATAGAGCAGATAGCGCTCCTTGGTATCACCCGGACGTTCCCCTTGCCAAATGGTGGTACCGCTAAAGTGGGGGCGCTCGCTGCGATCCAGAGAATATTGCCACAATACCAGCGGACAACCGCTCTCCGGCCAGCCTGTCTCCAAGCGTTTGGTTTTGATCTGACCGAAATAGTGCAGCATGGCCCGTTGTGGCTCACCCAGGTTGCGGCTGCCGATACAGTGCGCCTCGGTCTGGGCTACAGCCTGACCCAGTTCTGCAAATACCCCCCGATAGGTTTTGCCATAATCGATCACCGGCAACCACAAGGTCATCAACAACAGCCAGACCAGGGTGATGCCAGCGCTCCAACCAGACAAAAGCGCTCGTTGTGAAAGTTGCAGCAGCGGGCGGCACTGCCAGGCAAGCAGCGTGGCTGCTGCTGCCGGTAAAAAGGTGGACCAACGAAACAAAATCCCCTCCTGATCGGGAATGACAAAAGATTCGGCAAAGCCAGCCATGTTCCATTGACCGCTGGCAAAGGCGCTGGCCAATGCCAACAGCCAGACCAGCCAGATCACTCCTGCAGTCCCGGTAAAGAGCCAGGTGACAGTGCGTATACCCCAACGAGGAGCCGGTTGTGGCTGGCGCAACAGCGGGGT
The DNA here is from genome assembly GCF_004217665.1 of Candidatus Magnetaquicoccus inordinatus. Taxonomy (GTDB): domain Bacteria; phylum Pseudomonadota; class Magnetococcia; order Magnetococcales; family Magnetaquicoccaceae; genus Magnetaquicoccus; species Magnetaquicoccus inordinatus. Next base: position 1,031 of record NZ_RXIU01000160.1, read on the forward strand.
TGCCAACAAAACCAGAGGCGGCAGCAAGGGGAGCAGATAGAGAGAGCGGGTGGCTGAGGAGGCAAACAGAGTCAGCGAGACCACAGCGCTCAAGAGCAACGGCAACAGCAGAGGCTCGCCGGGAGCAGAGCGGTTCAACCAGGCGCGCCAGCAGCGGCGCTGTTGCCAAAGATGGTAGAGAGCCATGGGTAATACCGGACCGCTGAACCAGAGCAGTGCTTTCAAATAATAGCCGCGCTCTTGACTGGTCGCCAGATGCGAGGAGCCGAGAAAACGGCCCAGATTGTTTTGCCAAAACCAGACATCAAACAGCTCAGGGCTCTGTTGATAGAGACTGAGCGGCCAAATCAGCAACCAGGGCAGCGCAGAGAGAGCGGCGAGGAGAAGGGTCAGGAAAAAATTTTTGTGGCGCCAGCCAGGAAAGAGCAGCAGCAGGGCGCAGAGGGCAGAGTAGAGCAGGGGCACCAGCAACCCTTTGGCCAGAAAGGCACTGCCGACACCCGTTCCGAGAAGGAGGCCCGCCACAATGGGCTGAGTGGCGGAGAGGGTCATGCCCAGCAGGGCAAGGGAGTATCCGGCCAGCAGAGCGGTATCGGTAATCATTTGGTGGGCGTGGGGCAGCAGGCCCAGAGCACCCATGAGCAACATAGGTGCAAGCCAACCGCTGCCAGTGCCGAAGAGTTGACGGGCGGAGAGGCCAAGGCAAAGAAAGGTCAGAGCCATAAAGAGTCCGCTGGTCAGGCGAGCGGCATCGTGCAGAGGCAGAGAGTCTGGCAACAACCGAGTGAGCAAGGCAGCAGTGATAAAATAGAGCGGGGGTTTTTCCATGAAAGGTTCCCCGGCCAAGGTGGGTACCAAATTGTCGCCGGTTTCCAGAATATGCAAAATCAACCCCATGCTATAGGCTTCATCCGGTTTCCAGGGATCGTGGCCGATCAGGCCAGGAATAGTCCAGAGCAGCAGCAGAAAGAGCAGGAGTGGCAGAGGCTGCTTGAGTCGGGCCAGGGCAGCAGGCAGGGGAGGCAGAGGAGTTGGGGCAGCGACGCGGCAGGGAGCTGCGGTGCTGCCTGTTGGTGCGGCAGCGGGTTGGTAGGCGCTTTGTTGATCAGCTTGTTCCATCTGCTCGTTCACTGGCTTGCCTTGCTCTATTCTCTGCCTTGCCTGCTCTGCCTGTGCCACCCTTGCTGCATTGCTGCTCAAGGAGCAGGCTGGCGCAGAGAGATGATTGGCCACTCTTTTTCCTGGGCCACCTGACGGAGTTTTTCATCGGGATCGACGGCCACCGGATAGGCCACCTCACCGAGCAGGGGCAGATCGTTATGGGAATCGCTGTAAAACCAGCTTTCCGCCAAATCGGTACCGGTCTGTTTCATCCATTGCATCATGTGCAGCACTTTGCCTTCGCGAAAACAGGGGATACCATCGGGTTGACCGGTAAATTGACCATCGATCTCTTCCAGACCGGTTGCCAGCAGGGCATGGACTCCCAGATGTTGGGCGATAGGGGTGGTGACAAACTGGTTGGTGGCGGTGATGATAATCAGGGTATCGCCCCGTTGCCGATGCCACTGCAGCAAGGCAGGGGTGTGTGGGGCGATGATGGGGAGGATTTTTTCTTGCAGATAATCGCTGCGCCATCGGTCGAGGATGGGGCGTTGATATTGGGCGAGGATGCCAGCCTGAAAGGTGAGATAGGCTAAGATGTCCAGGGTGCCCTGCTGATAATCGAGAAAAAACTGGTCGTTTTGCAGACGATACTCCTTTTCGTTGACGATACCTTTCTCAATCAAAAATTCGCCCCATAAATGATCGCTGTCTCCTGCCAGCAGGGTATTATCCAGATCAAACAACGCCAGAGCCATCCCTATTCTCCGCAAGTAAAAAAGGTGATTCAGCAAAAAGATACTTGCATTTTTTCTTCTGCTGTCCGAGGATTCTTAAATAGAGGGAAGAAGATTCATAATAAAAATGTGTGGAGCCAACCGGCTCCCTGACTAATGTACAAAATATTGTGGAGAGGGTCCAATGGTGAACGCACTGTCCGAAGTTTCTTCGCATGCTACTCCCCCGGCTGGTCCATCGCAACACCAAAACAGTCCAGCGGTGGTGGCAGAACAGATTCGTACCAACAACTCCGAACAAACGCAAGTGCGCAATGTGGA
>NZ_RXIU01000160.1:3935-8548 GCF_004217665.1 Candidatus Magnetaquicoccus inordinatus
GAAACTCTCTACCTTGCTGATCTACCTGCTGACCGGATGGTCGGGATACTATGTCATGGCCATGGAGTTGTTGGGTGGCCGGGTATTATCCCCTTATTTTGGTTCTGGAATCTATGTTTGGGGTGCCATTATCACTCTATTCATGTTGTCGCTCTCCATTGGCTATCTGGTGGGGGGGCACTATTCGACCCGCCAACCTTCGTTGCGCAAATTAAGTGTGATTTTGGCTGCGGCTGCCTTGGCGGCTCTACCGTGCACCTTTTGGTCGATTCCGATTCTGGATGCGGTTTTTGATCATCTGTCTGATCCCCGTTATGGTGCTTTATTGGCCTCATTGCTGCTCTATTTTGTGCCGATCACCATCTCTGGGGCCATCTCGCCTTATGCCATTCGCTTGTTGGTGGACCAACTGGGCAGTTCGGGCAGTGTGGCCGGCAAAGTCTTTTTTGTCTCCACTTTTGGCAGCACTGTGGGTACTTTGTTGACCTCGTTTTATCTGGTTTTGTTGTTTGAATTGGACCAGCTTTTTACCGGCATGATGCTGATCTCTTTTGCTATCGCAACTCTCTGCTTTTTTGCCGATGGAGGCCAAGATGCGCAAAACAAGGTGGCTTAAAGCCGCTTTAGTGAGCCTCTGTTTGGCATTTTCTTCGCTTGTCTCCGCCAACACCTTGTACGAGGCCAAATCGCTCTATCGCAATATCCTGGTCTATGAACATCAGGGTATTCGTTGTATGAAATTTGGCATCCATGATAATGGCCGACAGAGCTGTATCGATGTGCAGAACCCCAATCGCCTGGTTTTGGAATATATCAAGCTGCTGCTGGGGGCACTCTATCTGCAGCCGCAACCGGAGAGTGTTTTGATCATTGGTTTGGGGGGTGGCACTCTGCCAACCGTGTTGCAAAAGATCTATCCCCAGCTCAAAATCGACTGCGTTGAGCTGGATCCGGCTGTGACCCATGTGGCACAACAATATTTCTATTTTATGCCAGCCAGTCAAACCCGCCTGTTTAATGAGGATGGCCGGGTCTTTGTCAAACGGGCTTTGCGTCGCCAACAACGCTATGATCTGATTGTGTTGGATGCTTTTGATCATCTCTATGTCCCGGAACATCTGATGACCAAGGAGTTTTTGCAGGAACTCAAAGAGCTGCTTACTCCTGCGGGTGTTTTGGTTGCCAACACCTATCCATCGCGCAAACTCTATCCGCTGGAATCGGCAACCTATGCCCATGTTTTTGGTTCCTTCTATCAGTTGCAGCAGCGCAATCGTATTCTGATTGCCAGCAAGAACTCTTTACCCGGCAGCCAGCAGTTGGCGGGTAATGCCAAGCTGTTGGAGGAGAAGTTAAAGCCGTATGGTATTGAGAAAGATTGGTTATTGCCGCTCTTTTCCAGCGAGGTGGATTGGCCGAGTAATAGTCGTCTGTTGACCGATCAATATTCACCGGCCAATCTGTTGATCAATCAATAGCGGGGCGGTGGATGCGCTTGAGAGTAGGAATATTTTTGCTGTTGCTGCTCTTGTTTGGCAACACTCTGCTGGGGGCGGCCACGCTGCAGGTGGCGGTAGCCTCCAATTTTACCGCTCCCGCACAACGGTTGGCCGAGCGTTTTGCCCAGGAGAGTGGTGAGCAAGCTGTGCTCTCTTTTGCTTCCACTGCCAAGCTGTATGCGCAAATCAGCAATGGTGCTCCTTTTGATTGTTTTTTGGCTGCCGATGCCGAGAGTGCCGATAAATTGCTGCGCGCAGGCAGGGCAGTGGCGGGGAGTCGTTTGACCTATGCTCTTGGCAAGCTGCTGCTCTGGTCGGCCCAGTCGGGATATGTGGATGGGCAGGGGGAGCGGTTGCGTCGTGGCGATTTTGCCCATTTGGCTTTGGCAGATCCCAGGCTGGCACCCTATGGTCGTGCTGCCGTGGAAGTCTTGCGCGCTTTGGGGTTGTTGGAGAGCTTGCAGAGCAAATGGGTGTTGGGGGAGAATATTGCGCAAACTCATCAATTTGTGGCTACGGGCAATGCAGAGTTGGGGTTTGTTGCCTTGGCACAACAGTTTGAGGGGGGCGCGTTGAACAAGGGTTCGGCATGGCTGGTTCCTGAAGAGCTCTATCAGCCGATTCGTCAGGTGGCGGTATTGCTGGAGAGAGGCAAGGAGAATCCTGCTGCTCTTGCCTGGATGCGTTTTCTGCAGACTGAGCAGGCCAGGGCGATTATCCGCTCCTATGGCTATGGAGAAGAGTGAGCGATGCTCGATGCAGGGGATTGGTCGGCGATTCGTTTGACACTGCTTTTGGCCACGATCACAACCCTGTTTTTGTTGTTGTTTGGCATTCCATTGTCCTGGTGGTTGGCGCGCAGTCGTTGCCGCTGGAAGGAGGCGGTTGCGGCAGTGGTGGCGCTGCCTTTGGTGTTGCCACCGACCGTTTTGGGATTCTATCTGTTGCTCTTTATGGGCCCACAAGGTTGGCTGGGGGCCCTCACGCAAGCCTTGGGCTTGGGGCTCTTGCCCTTTACCTTTTCCGGCTTGGTCATCGCCTCTTTTCTTTATTCACTGCCCTTTGTGATTCAGCCGATACGGGATGCTTTTGTGGCCATCGGAGATAAACCTCTGGAGGCGGCGGCTACTTTGCGTGCTTCCCCTTTGGATGCCTTTTGCACTGTGGCACTGCCGTTGGCCAGACCGGCCATTGTCACTGCGACCATCATGGGATTTGCCCATACGGTGGGTGAGTTTGGGGTAGTGTTGATGATGGGCGGCAATATTCCTGGGGTAACGCGGGTGATTTCGGTGCAGATCTATTCGCATGTGGAGTCGTTGCACTATGCTCAGGCGCATTGGTTGTCGGGAGGGTTGTTGCTCTTCTCCTTTATTGTGTTACTGTTGTTGCAGAGATTTCGTCCACAAGCTGGCGTTTGGCATTAATGGCATGCGTTCAGGGCAAGCGCATTTGAAAAGCAGAAAATAATTATGGAGGTCCAGGAGGAGATTATCTCCTCCTGGTGGGTGCAGGGCAAAGCCCTGCTTGCAATGTGCGGCGTTTCACAAAAGCGAATGCTTTAGCATTCGCGCACGCCGCACCGATTTGTGCCCCGAAGGGGCACGCTTTGGGAGGGCGGAGGCCCGACATGCACAGTTTCGCTTGTGGCAACAGTGCGGAAATTGGCAAATGCGCTTGCTCTGGGCATGCGTTTGTAACCTTTGAACAATGGCATAGTTTCTGGCGGCATGGAGGCTTTGTATAGACTTTTTGCTGAGGAAAAAAGCATGTCTTTTACACCAATTCAACGAAGATTTTCCCTCTGTATTGTGTTGGGTGGGCTCGCAGCAGCACTTTGTATCACATTGGCATCACGAGGGCAGGCGGAGTTGGCCTCGGTCCACAATCCCATTTTTTGGGCGATTGTCAGTGATCGACTGTTGATAGGCATGGTGGTTGCGTTGGCGGGAGCCTATACGGTTCATCCGTTGCTTGGCTTTTCCTATCCGCCATTGTTGCGCGGAGCCTGTATGGGGGCTCTGGTGTCGTTGCCATTGGCGGCGGGTGGGCTGGCTTCTCCGGCTTCTGCCGATCTCACCCCTTGGTTGATTTTTTGGGCCACGTTGCTCAGTGGTGCCTTTTATGGAGCGATTATCGATTGGCTGGCAACACGTTTTGGGGGAGAGGGTATGGCACTGTTTTCCCCTGGCGCCCGCTAAAGTGATGTGACAGCGATGGCCTCCATTCGGCAAACAGTTTTCATACTTTCGACAGCCCAGGGATTGCTTTCGCTCAATGGGGTTACCTTGGTGGCAGTCAGCGCTTTGGCTGCCACACTTTTGACCGAAAATAGAGATTTAGCCACCTTGCCGGTCAGCGGCTATGCTGTAGGGGCCGCTTTGGCGACCCTTCCTGCCTCATTGATCATGCAACGCTGGGGCAGGCGCAGCGGCTTTCAACTGGGAGCGTTGCTGGGGCTGTGTGGCGGTCTGCTTTGTGCTTTCGCGTTGTGGTATAAGCAATTTTGGTTGCTCTGTTGTGGCTGTACCTTTGCCGGTTTTTATCATGCCTTTGGGCAGCAATATCGGTTTGCGGCTGCCGATGCTGCCGATGAGCTGTGGCGCAGCCGTGCCATCTCCTACACTCTGGCGGGTGGTATTCTGGGCGGTGTTTTGGGCCCAGAGTTGAGCAAATGGAGCTGGAATCTGTTGCGCACCCCCTATACGGCCTCTTATCTCTCCCTGGCTCTGTTTGCTCTTTTTTCCTGGTTGTTGATGTTTCGTTTGCGCCTGCCGGCTGTGCAGTTGCTACAGGAAACGGGAGCTGTTCGCTCTTTGTGGCAGATTGCTGCGCAACCGGCCTATCTGGTGGCGGTGGTTGCTGCTGTAGCCGGTTCAGGGGTGATGACCCATATGCGCTAACATGATTATCGAAACTTATTGTTGAGCAGTGTGGATGCGTGTATAATGCAACCACTATGGATGCGAATACGATATTTCTGGATGAAAATTGGGAATTTTTACGTTCCTTGTTTCCCACTGGTTGGGAGGAACTGGCCCGTGAGACGAGGGCGATTCTGCAATATAAGGGAGATGTGAAGTCGGTATCTAATTGGATGCGCATTTTTCTGAT
>NZ_RXIU01000161.1 GCF_004217665.1 Candidatus Magnetaquicoccus inordinatus
CACCAATTTGTGCCCCGAAGGGGCACGCTTTGGGAGGGCGGATGCCCGACATGCACCGTTTCACTTGTGGCAACAGTAAGGGAATTTTCAAAGGCGATTGCCCTGGATGGTTCGGCAAGGTTGCTCAACTTTTACAGAAGGACGTTTCCCGAATGGTTCACTCTGGCACAGGATTTATACCGGCCACCATAGGGTTGGTGTTGCTGCTGTTTTCCGGAACCCTCGGCCCTCTCCATGCCGGGGAGCTGCTCTATCCGCAAAAAGATCCTGCTCCGACAGGGCGTAAACCAAATCAAAGCGATTGGATAAAGTTGATACGGGAACATATCAGCCCTTTGACCCAGGAGCGGGGAAAAAGGTGGCCCTTGGTCTCTTTTGCCCTGATAGGTTCCGAACCCTTCACGGATGATGATTTACAAATGCTGTCAGCAAGAGGAATCGCCCCTTTTTTGCCTCTCTCCAGCGACTCGATACCCGCCGCCCGTCGCCTGCAATCCTCTGGAGTGCCGGTCATCCTGTTCGATGGCCGCAATGGCTCCTGGCCCTACTCCCTGGAGAGCGACAGTAACAATTGGGCCTACCAATATCCTGCCGATCTGAAGGTCAATCCGCAGTGGCTCGAAATGCCGGTTCCCACCCTGTTTCGAGGCTGGGCCGTGGCGGCCGGACAACTGCGCAATACCCTGAAACTGTTTCGCAGAGAAGGGATCACAGTGGATGCCATCTGGCTGGATTATGAAAATGAACCCAGTCAGGCCGACTATTATGCCGCCATTCTTTCCCCGTTTGGCCGAACCTTTCTCCCGGAAAAGGTGTTGCGGGATGAAAAAATCTTCCGCCACTATTGCCGTCAGCTCTGGTCACAATTGCTGTCGAGTTATATTGCCGGACCGGCAAGAGAGATATTTCCGAATGTTTCCATTACCAATTGGATTGTCACATTCTCATCGACAGAACTGCCGGTTCTGGGCTGGCAAAATGAGCCGCATCCTCCTTCCGGGAGCACACTCTTTACCACAACCAATCCGGTTGCCTATGGCATCGATACTGCCTTTCTGGCCCTTTGGAAATCCTCTTTTCCTCTGGATCAGGAACATGTGGACCAGTTCTACACCCATATCCTGTTGCGTCAGGTCACTGCCGACAGCTTCAACCGGCAAAAACAGGCTCCCTACCTGGATGCGGTGCCTTGGGTAGCCCGCTGGGTTGCCGATCATCCTGAGCGAAAAGTTCCTGTCATGAGCCGAGAACGGTATCGGGAAACCTTGCGCCATCTGTGGATGCGCGGCATCTCCGGCATGCAGGTGTTCAATCCGGTCAACAAGCCTGAGCATGTCGGCATGGCCGTGGCTGAATTGCAAGATGCAGTGGCGGTATATGATGAGATGCTGGTTTACAAAAATTTTCTGGAAAAAGGGGTGCCAATGCAGTTGACAATCCCGGAAATGCAGGCAGATGGTCTGCTCTGGTCTGGATTGCAGTTGCAAAATGAGGCCATTGTCCGTATGTTCTGGCAAGGGCAACATATTGGCTCCCTGACCATCGAACCCTGGCCGGAAAGCCGGATTACCCTGAGTCCGCCAACCCGCGGCACCACCTTTCATCTTCGCTTCAACAAGGAGGAAAAAACGGTGCAGATTGTCAGTATCAAGCCATCATGAGACCGATCCTCTCTTTCCTCACACTGCTCCTCTTGATGACCTCTCTGGCAGCGGGCGAGTATCCTACCGAGACTATCCATTGGCAAAGCCTGTTGATGCGTGCGGAACGTGGAGATGCGGTGGCACAGTTTTCAATAGGATATGCAGCACTGCACGGCGAGGGAAACCAGGATCCTGAAACGGCTGTCACGTGGCTGGAACGTGCTGCCAGGCAAGACCATGAACCAGCCCTCATCAAACTGGCCGAACTGCACAGCACAGGAAACTGGGTTGCCCTTGATCTGGAAAAAGCAGCAGAATGGTATCGCAAAGCGGCAGAACAACAGATAGTGGCTGCCCAATTTTCCCTTGCCGAAATGTTGTGGCACAACCAGCCAAACGGCCAACAAAAAAAGGAAGCGCTGCACTGGTACAGAAAAGCGGCACAACAGGGAGTTGTTGCGGCCATGGTACGACTGGCGGCTCTTCTGAACCAGGAAGAAGGAGAACAAAACAGCTCTGCGGAGGCCATCCAGTGGTATATCAAGGCGGCACACGCGGGCAATACCGAAGCCAAGCTGGCATTGGGTTACATGCACTACAACGGTTACGGCAGCAAACGGGATCTGCGCGAGGCGCTGGAGTGGTATCGACAAGCGGCCGAAGCGGGCAGCGGAGAAGCGCAGTTGCAACTGGCCTATATGTGTTTTAATGGATATGGTGTTCCAAAAAATGATAAACTGGCTCTGTATTGGTTTACCCAGGCAGCAGAACAGGGAATCGTCGAAGCCCAACTTAATCTGGCCGGCCTCTATCTGCGCGGCCATGGCACAGCGATAAACTATTTTGAGGCCTATATCTGGTTCAATCTGGCCGCAACGGAAGAGGAACCGACCGAACTGACCAAACGGGCACAGGCGGGTCGGACACAGGCCGCTCGCCATCTCTCTCGCGAACAACTGACCGAAGCGCAACAAATTGCCGGAAAACGGTTTTTCAAGCAGCATCGACTGGGACAATCCAACATGCAACAGGAATGATCGTGAAGATCCGCAACAAGAGATGGTGGTTGATCAGTGTGACGATCCTGTTGCTCGGGGAAGGAATCGTCCTTGCCGATAATCCTGCTCCGGCAGAACCGCCAAAACATATCGGGCGTGTTCAGCAAATTACCGGACAGGCCTTTGGGCGCGTCGCCCCTGCGCAAGCAACGGCATTGACAGCCAATGGGGAGCTGTTTGCCGGAGAGGAGATCACCACACAAACCCAATCCTCGTTGACCATTCAGTTTCGCGATGGCACAACCTTCTCGCTTGGCCCGGATGCCAAGGTCACCCTGGATCAATATCTCTTCAATCCGACAGCCAGTCAGGTACAAAATACGGTGCAGGTTGACAAGGGGGCATTTCGCTACACCTCAGGCATGCCGGTCAAGCAGTCAACCGTGGCCATAAAAACTCCCAAAATTCAGATTGGTGTTCGTGGCACGGTGGCCGAAGGGGTAGTTGATGACAATCTGCCAACCTTTCTATCGTTGCCCAAAGGGGAAGGCACACTCAGCAATGGAGCAGGCACTCAGCCCCTTGCCGAGGGTCAGGCAAGCGCAGCGCTGGCCAGCAACCAGACTCCTGCCGCTCCCTCTTCCATGCCCCCGGCAGTGACCGCCCAGGCCATTCAATATCTGGAAAAACAGTTTCCGGCAGCCGAACTGGCCCCCGTTCCGATGAGCGAAGCACAAAAGATTGCCGACGCCCTGGCCAACCAGGCCACCCTGGCACAACAAAATCTGTTCCAGAAGAGAGCTGCCGTCGATCAGGGAGAAAAACCCTGGTTGCGTTGGCTGATTCATACGATTGTCCATTGGGTAAACACGATCATTGATCTGTTTGAAAGTGTGGACCGGTGGTTGTTTGCCGACCTGCGTCGGCACTGGCAACAACTCTCCTGGGTGCAGAGCGCCTGGGCGGCCAACGAACCACAAGGAGTATCCCCCCTCTCCCTGCTGATCAAGGCCCAAAGTGCCGGATTGTTAAACCCTGACACTGGCATCAGCCAGGAGAGCCGTCAGGCACAGTTGCAGAGCTTCAGCAAAGAGGCTGACGTCCTGCTTCCCAATGCCGGGGAGATTATCGGCAAGCATCAGCAAAAACAGCAGCAGAAAAACTGGGAAAACACCAAGCAGAGTACACAGAATGTGGTCAGCAATGCGGCCAGGGTGGTGCGGGATGGAATCGATCTGGCGGCTATCGTGCAACCGGTCATCCAGACCACTTCAGGCAAATCAGAGGAGTTGGTGCGCATTGTAGTGGGCAGCGCCCTCTCAGCTCCCGGCAAAACCGATAACGGCAAAATGGCAGGTCTGGTGGTGGCTGCCGCCTGTCAGGCCAACCCGGCCATTGCAACTGCGGCGGCCTCCAGTGCCGTTACAGCCATGCCGCAGCAGGAACGCTCCTCGGTGGCGCCTGCCGTTGCTGGAATTGCCGCCACTCTTTCCCCCAAAGAGGCCAGCCGCATAGCTTCGGGTGTCGCCGCTTCAACCGACAAATCAGCCGCAGCAGTGATTGCTGCAGCAGTGACATCGGTTGCCAAAGAACAGGGCGCAGCGATAGCGGCAGCCGTCGTGCAAACAGTCGGAGCAGCAAGTGCTGCCGAGGTGGCGGCTACGGTTGCACGCATGCTGCCAGCCAAGGATGCGGCCCAGGTTGCCGGCAGCGTCACCCGGGTGGCTGGAGACAAAGCTGCCATCAGTATTGCCGCAGCCGTTGCCAAAGTGGCCAGTGGAGAAGCAAAAACGATTCTCACATCCGTATTGCAAGCCACGGAGAGTCGTTCCACTCGTTTGACGGCGGAGGTGGCAGTCGCCGTTGCCGCATCAGCCGATCACAAGGATGCAGCGGAACTGATGAACACGGTTGCCCAGGTAACCGGCAGCAATCTGGAGCAGATCAAGGCGGCCATGGACCAAGCCAAAAACTCTCCTGCGGTAAAAGAGGCTGTCTCCTCGGCTGGCAATATTGCTGCCAAAGCGGAACAAACGGAAAAATCAGTGCAGTCTGTCAAACAACAGGCAGCCGAAATGGAACAACTGGGACGCGAGCTGGAACAGCGCCGCCAGGATGCGACAACCCCAGACAAGGGCAAGGCAGCAGAACCCCCGGCAACTGAGCCAACCAAAAACAGTCCGCCAGTACGCGAGCAAAGTCAATCCGGCAGCAAAAACACCGGAGAGGTTACCGAAAAAAGCAGCCTCTCGCAGGGGGAAACGCTGCAACAACAACTGACGGAAGCCATTGCCAAAGGGCAACCGGTTATGGATGTGTTGCAGGCGGCCATGCGCTCGGGTAACGCCAGCTCCGAACAGCTTGTGGCAGCCGCCATGCGCGCTGGAATGGAGCCGACAGCCGTTACCCAGGCTGCCATTGCATTGGGCGGCAATACGGCCGATATTGTCGCTGCGGCGATCAAAAATGGCGCTTCGGCAGCCGATGTGACTGCAGCCGCCATCCGTGCCGGAGCTGATTCAGAGGTTGTCCTGACCACAGCCCTCAACGCCGGAGGCAACGCCAGTGACGTGGTCGTTGCCGCCATGGGAGCAGGCAGCAGCAGCGATCAGGTGATTGCCATGGCCCTGCAGGGTGGCATGCAGCCGGATAAAATCATGGCCATGACCACCCAGAAAGGGCAGGATGTGGCCTCAGTGGTTCAGGCCATGGTCCGTTCGGGAGGCAATCTGCAAGAGATTATCGAATCGGCTTCCCGGACAGGGAGCGACCCCGGTTCGGTCATCGGAGCTGCAATATCTGCCGGAGCCGATGTACGACAAGCGGTCAGTGCCGCAGTGCAATCGGGTGGAAATCTCACTCAGATTGCCGAGGCTGCCATTCGTGCCGGTGGCAATGCTGGTGAAGTTACAGCCGGCGCCATCAACGCCGGTGGCAAGGTTGAAACGGTGGTCAGTGCCACCATTGCCGCTGGAGGAAGCGTACATGATGTAGTCACAGCAGCCAGTTCCCAGGCCCCCAATCAAGTTCAGTCAGTGATCGAAACGGCCATTGCTGTTGGAGCAGATCCATCTGCCACCCGTGAGGCTGCCGCCGCCAGTCGCATGCAATTCAACCAGCCGATACAATCGCTTAAATCGCCCAGTCCTTCTTGATTCATTGCCCCAACTCGATTTGGGCAACCAATTCGTGCATAGCCGTCAAATTCAGGGTCAGTATTTTTGCGTGCAGACCCTGTAAAACGGTATGTAGCTGTTTTCACTACAAATTTTTAAGCTCAGCGTGGATTTTAAGCTGTTTATAGCCCTCTTCATGTTCCCACCGTTGCTTGTACAGTCCACCATTCAAAAAATTTCCGGATTTTTTCCGTGCAGAAGCCGCTTATCCATGCGGCCTTTTTTGTGTCTAAAAAATACAATATCTCCAACAGTTGCCAGAATCAGTTCGACAACGCATGTGCCATCCTGTGGACATAGCGAGGGTCGAAATCGGCCTTTTTCTCCTTCTCCACGCCGATATTATCCAAAGGCTGTGGACACACATCTGCCGTGTCCCTGAAAAAGAGACACGCTTTTCCTGATATATTTCATTGTTTAGTAGCGTTTGCCGATGTCATGCGTGGCGAGACCAGCGTTCAATCAGTTTGGCGGTGGGGGATAGTCCGTTGGCGGATGCGGCGGAGTATTCGTTCGTGGTGGATGGGGGTGCGGCATAGACATAGCCAAGGTCGCTGCAGGAGGTGGCGGATATGCTCATGCTTTGGCGCACACATAGTATCTCTCCCGTCAATTTGCTGTACTCCGTCGTGCGGCGCACAGAAAGTGGGTGGAGCGCATTGAGATTTACCGTTTTCATACACAAATTCGATGCGCTGCCCTCTTTGACAGGCTCAGGCGAGTTCGTCGCCGTCTCTGTCCCTCCCATTGATTCGCATCCTTGCGTCCGTGTCAAAGATTCCCCGAATTTATCACTTTCTGGTCAATGTTACCCGGGTTTGCGATGCCGAGGCAACATCCCGATTTTTTCGCGTTCGAGCCCGCGTCTGCTTTACTTAACCAAAGAGGAGTCACGCAAAGATTCATCTCATTCCCGTTTGCATCATTTCGGTGCGATGGAAAAGGGTTTGTCTTCTTCTTGACCATGCGGATCGTGATAAGTGATTGGTGCAAAGGAGACCACCTGTCTGCCAGATGCCCTTTCCATCTCTTGTAATGCCTTGCCCATAGCCCGCAGATCGAAATTGAACTGGGCAGCAAACTCTTCCCTGTTTTTACGCACTTCTTCGACGATAGGATCAACCCACACAGTCAGTTCTCCTCTGGTAGCTCTTCCGGGGTAACAATGATGGGGGATACCATCCCTTGTGTCTTCAATGCCTCATCAATAGCACGACGGGTTTTTCCATTAGCGATATGCCGACAGTTCCATGTCAACAGGAAGTCTATGCGGTGAAATGCCGCCAAAGCGATGTGCAAGGCGTCTGCATCCGCTTTTGTGGGGAGCATCGCGTGTTTTTGCAGTTGCTCCCCGAGTAGAATCACTTCGTCATTGATCGTCAGCACGGGGATTGCCTCCACCAGCGACAGCCGTCTTTGGGCGGCATTTTGGTCACCCATCGACATCTCCTGAATGACCAAGGTGGATACGAACAACTCGTACTGGCACCGTCGTTCTGCCCACCATTCGTGGGTGATCTGCTGATGAGCGGCTACCACCAAATCCCGGCTTGGCATGGCGGCCAAGTAGCTGACGATGCTGGTCTCCAGGTAAAGGCGCGGTTTCATGGTGTCCCAAACATTGTCTCATCATCGATGGTCAGTGCGTTGCTCATTGGCTTTATCCTCCATTGTCATCCCACCTGCAGTCAGCATACCAGAAAATTCCAGACCACCAATAGCGTCATGTGAGCCAGACGCGATTTTGACTGGGTGCTGCGTCACCTTTGCCTTTCGATCATCGCTCAGCAAAAAAACATCTACAATAGTATTGAACGCTCTTGACATAATTCTTTATATCGTTTTATCTCTGTATAAGTAATCTAGGACATAGATTTTACGATGCAATAACAGATTATTTAATAATTGTTTTCGTATTTGAACAGAATGGTACATTCTGTTCAACGAGTCAACAACTTTTTGATAGCAAACTCACAAAAATTAAGGAGCATGATGATGTCAAATTTATACGATAACGACGGCAATCGAAAGCATCTAACGGTTCAAGAACGCGCAGCTTTTCTGGATGCAGCACGGAACATGTCCGAGGAGATTTACACCTTTTGTGCCGTCCTCGCCTACAGCGGAGCCAGGCTCTCCGAGGTGCTGGCGTTGAAGCATGAGCAGATCGATCTCAAGGCACGATTGGTGATCATCGAGTGCCTCAAAAAGAGGCGAGCACACGTGTACCGGGCGGTACCAATCCCGCATGAGTTGGCAGTCGGACTGGAAGATGTGCATGCTGTCACTGCCGCCAAACGGGATCCTGTCCGGTGTGGAATGCCCGGTTTCTGTGGAACAGGAGGCACAGCGTATTGCCGCACAACTGTTGACAAGACAAGCTGAAATTGCCCCACCATCTCAATGGTTGCGTGAGCGCAGCGCCCTTGGAGAACTGATCGACGTCGATTACGAATCGATGAGTCTCATGCAACTCT
>NZ_RXIU01000162.1 GCF_004217665.1 Candidatus Magnetaquicoccus inordinatus
ATGCTTTCAGGTGAAAGGTACGCGCCTCCGGGGGCGAGATTAATGCCATCACCAGATGCACCGGCTCCTGATCGGCGGCAGCAAAAGCAATACCAGTTCGAGAACGTCCCAAAACTGCCATCGGGGTATGCAACCCCTCCAGTCGCGCATGCGGAAAGGCCACCCCCAAGCCGGTGGCGGTGCTGCGGATGGCCTCGCGTTGCAACCATTGTGCGGCAATCTCTTGAGCAGAGCTGAAAGAGAGCTCTTTGGCCAAAGGTTGTGCCAACTGCTCCAAAATCTGGGCGATGTTCTCCCCATGCAAATCAGCAATGATGCGTGCGGGAGTAATCAAATGGGTGATGTGCATGGCTGGTACGGGCAGCGCAATAGTGCGTGGAGAGTGCGGGGAAAAGTGCGGTTTTGCTCAACTTTCACTGCTGCCGGATCCCAGTTGCTTGCGGCGCGACGAAGAGGGAATATTTAATATATCCCGATATTTGGCGATAGTGCGTCGGGCAACGATGATTCCCTGATCTTTTAACAATTTGGCCAGCTTTTCATCAGAATAGGGGCGACTGGGTGATTCACTCTCCACCAGTTTTTGAATCTTGAATTTGACCGCTTCCGAAGAGTGATTCTCTCCCGATTGCGAGACCAAAGAGGAGGAAAAGAAATATTTCAGTTCAAAAATACCACGCGGGGTATGAATATATTTGTTGCTGGTCACCCGGGAGGCGGTCGATTCATGGACGCCAATATCGTCGGCGACATCCTTCAGGATCAATGGTTTCAAATGTTCCCGACCATATTCCAAAAAATTGCTCTGAAAACGCACAATCGATTCGGCAACCCGATAAATGGTGCTGGAACGCTGTTCCAGACTTTTGATCAACCATTGCGCCGAACGGGCGTTATCCTGCAAAAAGCGTTTGTCCTGTGCCGACAAGCGCCCATTGAGCGCATTATCATATTCGCGGTTGATGCGCAGCTTGGGCATGGCATCGGTGTTGACCTCTACTACCCACTGGCCATCCTGCTTGCGCACATAGACATCCGGGGCGATATAGTTGGTCTGCTCGCTGCCAAAGGCCAAACCTGGTTTGGGGTTGAGCGATTGAATCAACTCCACCGCCTCTTGCAGCTCCTCATCGGTGATTTTTAAAATCCGTTTCAACTTGCGAAAATCCCGCCGCGCCAGATCCTCCAGATTCTCCAACAGGGTAGTAAAAGGGGGATGTGCCTGTTTGCGACTTTTCAACTGCAGCAACAGAGATTCCGCCAAAGTGCGTGCAGCCACGCCCGCCGGTTCAAAGGATTGCACCAAAACCAGAGCATCCTCCACCTCTTCCACGGTGGTGCCGGTCATCTCGGCAATCGATTGCAGATCAGCGCTTAAATAACCATTATCATCGATGGCGTCGATAATCGCCGTACCGATCAGACGCTCTTTTTCGTTGAGTGCCGAAACACCCAATTGCCAGAGCAGATAATCGGTCAGGGTTTCATTGCGTACCAGCGTATTTTCCAGAGGAGGAGCTTCGCTGCTGGAGGTGTTATCAAAATTTTGCGGGGCCGAAAAGGAGCCGGAGCCATCGCCATAAATATCCGACCAGGAGGCATCGACCGGGAGATCTTCCGAGAGGTTGCGTTCGCTGGGTTCATCCTCGTTGCTGGGCGAGTTGCTTCCTTCGCTGGCCCGTTCGTTGGCCAGCATTTCACTCATGCCGACCACATCCTCATCCGGACGGTCCTCCTCCCGTTCCAGCAGGGGATTTTTATCCAGCTCTTCCTGGAGATAATCAGCCAGTTCCAGGCTGGACATCTGTAACAGCTTGATGGCCATTTGCAACTGGGGTGTCATGACCAGTTGCTGTCCCATCCGCAGTTTCAGTTCCAAACCTAACGCCATAACAAATCCTCGTTTTCCGTTGCGGAAAAAAGTTACAGTCGAAAATCCTTGCCCAGATACAAAGCCCGCACCATCTCATTGGTAACCAGGTGCTCAGGAGTTCCATGAGCCAGCACTTTGCCATCGGTCAAGACATAGGCACGATCACAGATACCCAATGTTTCCCGTACATTATGATCGGTGATCAACACACCGATTCCTTTTTGCTGCAGGTGGCGAATGATGGTTTGGATCTCGTCCACCGCCAACGGATCCACCCCGGCAAAGGGTTCATCCAGCAAAAAATAACGGGGTTCGATGGCCAAGGCGCGTGCCACCTCTACGCGGCGGCGTTCTCCTCCTGAGAGAGCATAACCTGGACTATCAGCTAACGATAACACACCTAATTCAGCAAGCAAATGGTCCAATTTTTCCATTCGTTCGCTACGAGCCAGTGGCAGGGTTTCCAAAATGGAGAGCACATTATCGCGCACACTCATTTTACGAAAGATGGAAGGTTCCTGTGGCAGATAGGAGATGCCGGCACGCGCCCGTCGATACATGGGAGTGTGGGTAATATCCAGCCCATCCAGATGGATCGAGCCAGTATCTGCAGAGACCAAACCGACAAGCATATAGAAAGTGGTGGTTTTGCCCGCGCCATTGGGTCCCAACAACCCTACCACCTCTCCGGGGGTGAGGGAAAGGTCTACCTGTGTGACCACTTGGCGTCCGCGATACCCTTTTCCCAACCCTTTTGCCTGCAACAGTTGTCCGTTAGGGGACAAAGAGAGGGGGTTGGTTGCGCTGCTCTCTGCGTTTGTCTGCAGTGGTTGGCTCATGCCTATTGCCCTGCTGGTTTGCTATTGGCAGATTTGCCTGCCTTGCCGGAGGAGGGAGTAGGTTGGGTGATTCCGGGCTGCCCATTTTCAGTAGGCATGATGCGTGCGGAAACACGGCGCTGCTCCCCGCTTTGGACATTGATTTTGCTGATGGTATGATCATCGGCGATGGTAAGCAGGATTTTTTTACCCTCCAGGCGATCATTGGCATGCAGGATGGCAGCATTTTGCACCTGCCCAACCATCTCCAAGGTCTGCTTATCGACCAGATAGATCATCTCATCGGCGGTACCCTGGCTCTCCTCTTGTACCAGGAGCACATGTCCTTCGGCATGAATTTTGGCCACCCCTCCGCGATTGCCAGCAGAGGCTTGGCGACGACTGTTTTTTTGATAGAATACGGTCATTTTATCGGCAGTCAATTGAATCCGTTTTTCATCGGCGCGTACCGAACCAAAAAAGACTGCGACCTGTTTTTTATCATCCAGTTCCATGCGATCGGCAGTGATGACCAACCCTTCTTGGGTGGTGGTGGTGTTGGCTCCCCATCCGCCAGCGCTCAGGCAGAGATTGGCCGACAGCAAGAGTGCCAGAGCAACAGCCCGGTTGCGCAAGAGAGTAAACCGTTTAAGAACGGGGAGTTGTCTCATCATCTTCGTCACCAGTCACCTCATCGCGCACGGTAAAAGTGTGCAAGCGGACATTATGCTGCACAATCATTGATTTTTTATCATTCATAATCGCCAGACCGACCCCTTCCAGACGCATCGTATCGTCTTCCAGGACAAAGGGTTGCTGGGTATAAAGCATTTTGCGTGCAGGATCATAATGCAGCAATTCACTGGTCAAGCGTTGCCGCTCACTGTTTGCCACCACTTGACCGCTGAAGGTCATGATTTGTGTTTGTTGGTGTACGCTGCCCTCTTGGGCGGTGACTACCGAACGCTCGCCCTCTTCATTATACAGCAATAAATCGGGTTGGCGGATAAAGATTTTATCTTTGCCTTCATCCAGGGCGGAGGGGGCGAGCAAGCGCCACTGCAACCTCTCTCCAACCAGTTGAAAGAGCTGTACTTCTGTCACCTTGGTGGCAGTAGCGGGGATCTCCACCTCGGCAGCATTGGCCAGACATCCTGGTGCTGATTTTTCCATGCTTGAGTCATTTGCGCAGGGATCCCGACCGGGCATGACGCGATTGGGATGTTGCAGATGCCACGCGACCAATCCGAGTACCAGCAAGGGAATGGTGACCATAAAGAGTTTAACCGGCAGTTTCATGATAGTGGCCGTGGATCCGGCACTCCCTCCAACAATCCCTGAATTAAATTATCCCAGACACCCTGGCTGCGTAACAATCTTTCTGCCATTTCGCGTACCGCGCCCCGTCCCCCTGGGAGAGAGGCGACCCAATCGACCCGTTTTAGCACCTCCGGATCGGCATCACGGGGCGCGGTGGCCAAACCGACCCGGCATAATGCTGCCAAATCGACCAGATCATCACCCATGAACAGACACTGCTCGGCCTGGAGACCGGCTCTGTGCAGCTCTTGTTGCAGAGCGGGCCATTTGTGGCGGGCTCCCTGATGGACGAAGGAGAGCGACAACTCGGCAGCACGTTGGCTGACCACGGAGGATTGACGAGCGGTGATCAAGCCCACCTGGATGCCTGCTTGCAGCAGCAAACGGATACCCAGTCCATCACGCACATAAAAGCGCTTGCTTTCCACTCCGTTATTATCCAACTGGATGATGCCGTCGGTCAAGACACCATCCACATCCAGAACCACCATCCGGATTGCTTTAGCCTTTTCCTCTGGCCAAAGTGTCTGTTTGTCACTCATAGCAGACCTGCTCCCAAAATATCATGCAGATGGAGGATGCCCTCCGGGGCAGAGGCAGCCTGACCGACAAAGAGGGTAGTGATCTTGTTCTCCTCCATCAGGCGCAGAGCTTCGATGGCCAGGGCTTGCGTGGGGATGGTTTTGGGATTGCGGGTCATCACCTCGGCGCTGGTGCGGGATTGCAGATCGTTGCTGCCCTGCTGTTGGCTGTCACGTTCCAGCCAGCGGCGCAAATCGCCATCGGTGATGATGCCGATCAAGGCGCCTTGTTCATTCAGAACACCGGTTACACCCAGGCGTTTGGCGGTCATCTCCAGGATGGCCTGCCGCATGGGATCGGTAGAGTGGACCAGAGGGATCTGCGAACCGGTGTGCATCAGATCGGCCACACGCAGCAACAATTTTTTTCCCAGCGCGCCACCGGGATGAAAGAGCGCATACTGTTCCGGGCTCAACTGACGCCGTTGCAACAGCGCCACAGCCAAGGCATCGCCCATGGCCAGAGCCACGGTGGTGGAGCAGGTGGGGGCCAGGCCCAGCGGGCAGGCCTCTTTTGCCACCGCCACATCCAGGGCCACCGTACTGACACGCGCCAGGGTGGAGAGCTCTCTTCCCACCAGGCTGATGATGGCCACCCCCAAAAATTTGAGTGCGGGGAGCAAGGTGAGCACTTCGGCGGTTTCGCCACTGTTGGAGATGGCCAATACCACATCGCGCTGGGTCACCATGCCGAGGTCACCATGGCTGCCTTCTGCGGGATGGAGAAAAAAGGCGGGTGTGCCGGTACTGGAGAGGGTAGCGGCAATCTTCATGCCCACAATACCCGATTTGCCCATGCCGGTCACCACAACGCGACCTTTGCACGCTTCCAGGATGGTGACTGCCTGTACAAAGCGACTATCCAGTCGCTCTGCCATGCTGCGAATCGCATCTGCTTCCAATAATAGGGTTTCTTTGGCCTGAGAGACCAGGTGCTCTGTTTCATTCATCAGATTTTGCGTGATCCTTACAAAAAAACCAGGACAAACCGTGATTCAATCACGCATAATAATCCATTCTCTGCGCCTTGCAACTGCTTGGCGGAAAAAAATTTCCCCTTTTCCTGCACAGCGGAATCTGGAGGATCGATGACCATAGTTCGCGATTGCATGTTTCCCGATCTGATCACCCTCTCCCCAAGCACCACCCTTTTGGATGCGATGCGTCGGTTATTGCGGCAGCCCTTTGGCTTTGCCGTCATTTTGGACAATATGGCGCCGGTTGGTTTGGTGACAGAATTTGACCTGCTGCGCTGGATGGTTGCCGGTCATGATTTGGCCAAAGCCACTTTTGCCCAGTTTACACTCTCTATTCCGCAGATCGTGCGGGAAGATACCCCTTGTCAATCGCTGCTCAACATCTACAACAACCGACGCTTTCGGCGTTTTCCGGTGTTGAATGATGAAAACATGCTCTCTGGTGGCATCACCGAAAAACAGATTGTCGCCTCTTTGCCGCGTTCGGAGTTGATGGCTCATTATCGGGTTTCGGATATTATTCAGAGTCGATTTCCGGCGGTAAGCAGTGATTTACCTTTTCAAGAGGCGGCACGGCAGATGGTCTCCTGGCACCGTGGTTGTCTGCTGTTGAGCGATGGCGAACAGTTGCTGGGGATGGTGACCGAGGGGGATTTGTTGCGTTTTCGTATCTCTGCCGATTGGCATGCCGATGCTCCGCTGTCCCTGGTTCCCAGCAGTGAAGCCATCACCATCGAACCCGATCGCAATCTGTTGTATGCGCTCGATCTTTTTGTGCGCAGCGGCCACCGTCGCATTCCGGTCGTGGCGCGTGATGCTCTGACGGGGGTGCCGCGTAAACTGGTTGGCTTGTTGACCCAGACCGATCTGCTCAAGCAGGTTGTCAACTCGGCACGCACCCATAAAGCCATTTTGAATCCAGAGGATATTAATGATCCGGCCATTTGGTTTGAACCCAGTGGCGGCCATCGCATTCTGGCTTTGAACGAAAAAGGGGCTGCTGCTCTGGAGTTGGATAATAGTTGGGTAGGACGTTCGGTACATGATTTGGCCCGGGATCCGGATATTTGGGGTGCGATAACCATTTTGCTGCACAACTGTGGCACCATGGATCGTATCAGTTTGCCGTTGCGTACCGGCAGTGGTTCGGCCATCTGCTCCATTTGTCGTTTCAGTCTGGTCCACACTCCGACCGGTGAGGATCGTATTTTTTGGACGTTGCATGGTTCGGAGAGCGGACGCAGCAAATGTGGCTAATTTATTTGCGAAGCCCATAAATTATTGCCGATCTGTGGCTGATTTTGTAAAAAATATCAGCATTAATTGTTGTGATATTATTCCTGGCAACCGGGTTAAATTAGCGATAGACTGGACCGATTATTCTGTCAGAAGTGTCAATCTCAACTTGATCATGGAGGACATATGCTGAAAAAATTGGTCGTCTCTCTGTTTGCTGCTGCTGCCTTGGCTGGTTCTGCTTTTGCCGAAGACATCAAGTGCGGTGCCAACGCTGCCAACCCCGATGCTGAGTGTGGTGGCGGAACCATTTGTATTTTGGCCATGTCGCCCCCGGTTTGCAGACCGCCATTGCCCGCCGGACAGGCTTGCAAACGCGACAAAGTGTGTGCATCCAATCAGTGCGAAAAGGCTGCAGGTGCCAAGCCAGAGGATAAAGGGGTCTGCAAATAACCTCTTTGGGCTATTGCCAGAAGCAAAGCGGCCCTGTTGAGCCGCTTTGCTTCCTTATTGCTCCGCAATCATTTTTATGTTGTTGTTTGGCAAAATGTCGTGTAATGTGGGCCCATCAGTTGGCAGTTTTTGATATATGTGGAATTTATCTATCACCCTTCTGATAGAATTAAATTTCCAGGTGGTGGTTTTCCAGGCTTTTTGCTATTTGTGGAGTGTTGAATGTCCTCTTCTTCTCCCCTTATGGATAATCTTTCCGACACCCAGCTTTTGGATATATTGCGTCGGGCCCGCACCATTGCTGTGGTTGGTCTTTCACCAAAAACCGATCGTCCCTCCTATCGGGTAGCCGCCTATCTGCAGCAAGTGGGGTATAAAATCATCCCGGTACGACCTGCCAGTGAACCTATCCTGGGTGAGCCCTGTTTTCCCTCTTTGGATGCCATACCCAAAGAGTGGACTGTAGATATTGTCGATGTCTTTCGGGCTGCTGATGATACCCCTCCTATCGCAGAGGCTGCTGTGCGCTTGATGGCAGGTCAGGCGGAGAGTACCGCCCTGTTTTGGTTGCAGAGTGGCATTATCCATGAAGGCTCTCTGACTATCGCTCGTCAGGGTGGTTTGAGTGCCATTCAGGATCGCTGTTTGATGGTGGAACACCGCCGTTTGTTGGCCCAGTAAGCGATTTGCCCTTGCGCTCCATTGACTTTCTTGCCTGCTGCACGCGGGCAATCTCCAGCGTCTGTTTGCCGATTGGTCAACAACTCTTTACCATTGGTGCGGAGTGATGACCATTTGCGTTTGGTAACTATTCACCACCCAAAACAACTGCGGGTCCAGGGAGGGCACCTCCCTGGCCGGGTCCAGGGATGGAATCCCTG
>NZ_RXIU01000163.1 GCF_004217665.1 Candidatus Magnetaquicoccus inordinatus
TTTGCCCTGCACCCACCAGGAGGAGATAATCTCCTCCTGGACCTCCCTAATAATTTTCTGGTTTTCAAATGCGCTTGTCCTGGGGCTGTAGCGAGAGCTGCTTGACACTCCCTACTGCCGACGCAGAGCCATCGCCTTGGCATATTTCAAAAAGCTGTTGCCACAGCCAATTAAAATATGCACCAATCCGGGAATGCCATCCAAAAATCCCCTCTTGAAAAAATAAAAGCGCATAAAACGCCACAAAGGGCTGAACAGTAGATGCCGCAGATGGATGGAGCGATTTTGCAGCAGCAGTTGTTGCGCTTGCAGAGTGGTATAGTGGTTTTGCTTGTGCAGATAGTCGTGCAGAGAGAGGGCCGATTCATGTAACAGATCGCCTGTCAATGTGCCTATTGCACCCTGGACTTCTACCCGTTCATGGACGGGATCGGCACTCCACTGGCCGTGCTGGCGTCGGAACAGACGGACTACCCAATCGGGGTAGCCCTCCCCATGCCGCAACCATCGCCCCATAAAACGATTGCAGCGAGGCAGGCGATAGGCGGGATAGCGGGGGGCGCGCAATACCTCCTGAATCTGCTGTTGCAGTTGGGGAGTGAGCCGCTCATCGGCATCAAGGCAGAGCACCCAATCATGGCGAGCTTGTTGGACAGCCCACTGTTTTTGCGGGCCAAATCCTGACCAGGGATGATGAAGTACCCGTGCGCCTGCCGCCTGGGCAATGGCACAACTGGCATCCTGGCTGCCGGAATCGACAACCAAAATCTCCTCGGCAAAAGCGAGAGTGGCCAAGCACTCCGGCAACAGGCTGGCGGCGTTATAGGTAATCAGGATGGCGGAGAGGGGTTCGGCCATCAGCAGTGACTTTGTGCTGCCAAGAGCTCCCAGACCTGTTCCGGGGTCAGGGAGTGCAGGCAGGGGGCAGGGTGTGCCAAAGGGCAGATCCGGCTCAGGCAGGGCAGCTTTTCGCAACTGCCTTGCAGCAGAGTTTGCTCTGCTCCCACACTGCCAGTGCGCTGCGGATCGGTTGGGCCGTAGAGGCCGATCACCGGCGTGCCGACTGCAGCGGCCAGATGTCCGGGACCGGTATCGACCGCGACCACTGCCTTGGCCGCGGCCAGCCAGAGCGCCAATTGGCTTAAAGAGGCTTTTGGGGCAACCTGAATCTGTTCTGGGGCCACCGCGGCGATGCGTTTGGCGCGCATCAGCTCATCGATATTGCCCCAGGGCAGCAGAATGCGCCCCTGTGCGGCGGCCAAACGGGCCAGGCTTTGCCAATGTGCATCGGGCCAGAGTTTGCTTTTCCAGGTGCTGCCCGGCAAAAAGACCCAGGTGAAGGGTTGCGGAGAGGAGGAGCTGAAACGGCGTTGCAGGGCATAATCGGCGGGGGTGCGTGGCAAGGGATAGCCAAAAATGGCGGAAAAAAGCAGACGCAGGCGGGTTACCGCATGGATAGTCCGTTCCACCTGGTGTGACTCCTGGTAAAAAAGGGCGGCCAGGGGTTCGCGCAGCGAACGGCGATCCAAACCATAGCGGCGGCCACGCGCCAGAGCGGCCAAGGTGGCGCTTTTGAGCAGACCTTGGGCATCGATGATTCCGGTATAGGGTTGTTGGCGCAGCGAGCGCCAAAAGCGTTGCGGTTCACCTTTCCACAGAGCCAGCCAAGGCTGTTTACGCCAGCGCCGCAGGGCCACCGGTATGACCTGCTCGACACTGGGGTGCCAGGCGGGAATCTCGGCAAAAGCCTCTTCGACCACCCAGTCAAAGCGCAGTTGGGGTCGATAGCGGCGCAGATCACTCAAGGCAGGGAGCAGGTGCAGCACATCGCCCAGGGAAGAGGTTTTGATAATCAGATATTTTTCCATCATCCGGCCCGCAAGGTCAGGAGTTCACCCTCTGCAGCAGAGCGGCAGGGGGGAGAAGAGGGGGAGTAAGACGTGCCTGCAGCAACTGCTCTGCCGGGGTATCGGCTGACCAGAGGCAGCCATCCGGACGGGAGCGCCAACGGGCATGCAGCCAATTATACTGTTCGGGATGTGCGGTAATCCAGGGTTCAAACTGCTGATTGATCCGGGTTGTCAACGCCTCTTCCGACTCATCGGCCAGGGGCGCGAGCATGGGGGCGGAGAGAATACGGAAACGGCCCCATTCCGGGTCGCGCAGGCAGGCCAGTGGCAGCAGAGGTATCTGCCGACGCTGGGCCAGACGGGCCGGACCTGCCGGACAGAGTGCAGGAATACCAAGGAAGGGGGCGACAATACCGTCGCGGCGTTGGTTGATGTCGGTCATCAAGAGCAGGATCTCTTTTTTTTGCAGGACACGCAACATTTTGACCAGCTCATCGCGGCGGATCCAATGCACACCATAATGGGCGCGCGCTGCCATAAATATCTGTTCGCTCAAGGGGTTGTTGGCGTGTCGATAGACAACATGGATGGGCTGGCCGAGGGTGGCAATCCATTTTACCCCCATCTCCCAGGAGCCCAGATGGGTGCTGCAGACGATCAAACCGCGTTGTTGTTGCAGAGCCTCCTGAATCAACGTTTGTGCCTGTTCGGCACCCGCGCTGATCTGGCAGGGATCGGGCCGCAACCCCTCCAGAAGACTGCGCATGATATTTTCCATGACCAAAGCGGCCAGACGTTCTCTTGCCCGAGGTTGCAGGTTGTTGCCATAGACCCACTGCAGATTGGTATTGCTCCAGGCCCATTCGGAACGCAAAACATGGCGCAACAAGGGGCTTAAGCGCGCGACCCGTCGGTAGGCTTTGCCCAAATCACCCTGTTGCAGCCAACCGACGAGCGAGCGCAAAAGCAGCCATTCCAGGCGATGGCGCCAGCGCACACCCTGGGGAGGGTTCAGAGTGGTGGCCATGGTTTTTCCACCTGTTCCAGGACATAACGGGCGCTGATGGCGGAGAGGCAGGGCAGATCCGCATGCGGGCAGTTGCGGCGAAAACAGGGGGCACAGGGCAAACCCAGGGAGAGAATACGGGTCTGTTGACCCAGAGGGGGGGTGTGGTGCGGATCGGAGGAGCCAAAGAGAGCGACAACGGGACGATGCAGAGCGGCGGCCACGTGCATCAGTCCAGAGTCGTTGCTGACCACGCAGCCTGCCAAAGAGAGCAGATCGACCGCCTGTTCCAGGGAGGTTTGGCCCAGCAAGTTGTGGCAGGCATGGCCGGAGAGTTGGCTGATCTGCTGGCCGAGAGCATGCTCCTTTGCCGAACCAAGCAGCAGCACCTGCCAGCCCCGTTGCTGGGCCAGAGCCGCCAGTTCGGCAAAGCGGGCGACCGGCCACCGCTTGGCTGCCCCATATTCGGCTCCCGGACAGAGTGCCAAGAGAGGGCGTGTCACTCCATGGGGAAACCAGTGGCGCAGCGTGAGGGCGGCCTGTTCGGGGGAGCTGCGCAGTTGCGGCAGCGGGGTGGGAGGCAGGGGCTCCTGGGGGTTGATTCCCAAGGCCAAAAAGCGATCGACGGTACGCGGCAAACGCTTTTTATCCAGGGGACGAATATCATTGAGCAGACCAAAGCGCCATTCGCCCAAAAATCCGGTACGACGGGGGATCTGGGCGGCAAAGGGGAGCAGGGCAGATTTGAGGCTGTTGGGCAGCAAAATGGCCTGTTGGTATTGCTGACGCAGGGAGCGACCCAGTTGCCAGCGTTGTGCCAGGGCCAATTGACCATGGGCCACAGCCAAGGGCAGGGCCCGGCGTACCTGGGGCATGCGCTGCAGCAGAGGCAGGCTCCAGGGTGGGGCAAGCACATCCAAGGCCAGTTGGGGATGGCGCTCTTGCAAGAGCATCAGCAAGGGTTGGGCCATGACCATGTCCCCCACCCAGGAGGGGCCAACAATCAAGATGGCGGCGCTGTGGCTCATGGAGAGTGGCAGCCTTATGGGGTGGCCAGGAGCTGTTCGCTGGCGACAAAAGCTTCGATACCCGCCTCCAGGGAGGTAAACGCATCGCCAACACCCATGGAGCGCAGACGGGTGACATCGGCCTCGGTAAAGTTTTGATATTTTTTGGCCAATCCTTCCGGCATCGCTTTATAGTGGATGCTGCCTTGACCCAGCAGATGGCAGAGATGGCGGGCAATATCGTTAAAGCTGCGGCTTTGTCCGGTGCCAACGTTGCAGACTCCCTGCAGATCATGCTTTTTGGCCAGAGAGAGATTGATGCGTACCACATCGTTGACGCTGATAAAATCGCGCCGTTGTTCGCCATCGCCATAGCCGCCGGAGCCGGCAAAGAGCTGGGCTACCCCAGTCGTGCGCAGTTGTTGATAGAGCTGGTAGACCATCGAGGCCATCCGTCCTTTGTGCTGTTCACGCGGGCCGTAGACATTAAAATAGCGCAGACCGACCACGGTGCTGTGGATCTGTCCGGAGAGCTGGGCCACATAGCGGTCAAAGAGCAGTTTGGAATAGCCGTAGACGTTGAGCGGTTTTTCGTTATCGGGATGTTCGGTAAAGTTGCTGCTGGCTCCATAGACGGCGGCACTGGAGGCATAGATCAGGGGAACGGCGTTATCCAGAGCCAGATGCAACAGCTCTTTGGAATAGGTAAAATTATTATCCATCATATAGCGCCCATCATATTCCATGGTGTCGGAGCAGGCACCCTGATGAAAGATGGCTTTAATGGCTTTATCCTGAAAAAATCCTTTGCGTATCTGCTCGCGAAATTCTGTTTTATCCATAAAATCAGATATTTTCAAATCGCGCAGATTTAAAAATTTATCCCCCTTGGTCAAATTGTCAACCACCAGGATTGTGCTATGTCCCTGTTGGTTCAAACTAGCCACAATATTGGCACCGATAAAACCGGCACCACCGGTGACGATATACATAGGTTAAGCTCCTTGTTGTGAGGGATCATCCTGTTGGCGTTGAATGTGCGCCATGATATTGGTGGAGCTGCGCCCTTCCACCAGAGGAACCAGGGCCACGCTACCCCCCCAGCTTTTGACCTCGCTGCCGCCGACCACCTGATGCTCCTGATAATCGGCTCCTTTGGCGAGGATATGGGGTTGCAGGGTGCAGATCAAGGTCAGGGGGGTCTCTTCATCAAAGGGGATAACCAGATCAACAGCGGCCATGGCGGCCAGGACTCTGGCGCGGTCGGCTTCGTGGATAATGGGTCGATGCGGCCCCTTCAGGGCGCGTACCGAGCGGTCGGTGTTGAGGCCAACCACCAGGTGTGCCCCCAATTGTCGCGCCTTTTCCAGGTAGGTGACATGTCCGGCATGCAGCAGATCAAAACAGCCATTGGTAAATACAATCTTTTCACCACGTTGGCGCCATTGTGTAACCCGTTGCAAGGCGCTTTCCAGGGTGCAAATTTTATCGGACTGGGCGGGATGCTCTTCGTTGGCCAAGGCCGAGAGCAGCTCAACGCGGGTAATTGGAGTGGTGCCCAATTTGCCAACCACCACACCGGCGGCCAGATTGGCCAAATGCAGGCCATCCATAATGGGCAGATTGCTGGCCAGACTGGCCGCCAGAGTGCTGATTACTGTATCGCCCGCTCCAGAGACATCATAGACTTCACGGGCCATGGCGGGTATCCGTCGTGGCTCTTGATCCTGTTCCAGCAGAGCAATGCCCTGTTCGCTGAGGGTAACAGCCAACAGCTCTATCTGCAGCGCCTGCCGCAACCGCTCCCCGGCGCGGAGCAAGCGGTTCAACTCGCCAGCCGGGATATGTTCCTGTTCCTGGGCCGCAACCGCTTCCATAAGCTCTCGACGATTGGGAGTGATCACCGTGGCATGACGATATTTGCGATAATCCATCCCTTTGGGATCGACCAGCAAAGGAATCTGCAACTGGCGCGCCGTGTGGATCAAGGTTTGGCAAAGCGGCTCTTGCAACATCCCTTTGCCATAATCGGAGAGAATAATGGCTTGGGGACGGCGCTCGGGATGGTGAATATGTGCGACAATCTGCTCCTGGCACTGCTGGAGAAACGCAGTATCCAGAGGCTGATTCTCCTCCAGATCCAGACGCAACATCTGTTGATGGCCACCGATAATGCGCGTTTTACTGATGGTGGGGCGATTGGCCACCGTTTGAATCAGAGAGGTATCGATACCGGCCTGTTGCAGGAGGCCAAGCAACCGTTCACCGGCAGCATCCTGGCCAACCCAACCGGCCAAGCTGGTCTGCAAACCCAACTGGACCAGGTTGAGGGCGACATTGGCCGAGCCGCCACCATTTTCGGTCTCTTTGTGCAGGCGCACCACCGGTACCGGAGCCTCCGGGGAGATGCGGGTCACCTCACCCCACAGATAGCGATCCAGCATCAGGTCGCCAACCACCAACAGGCGGCGCTGGGCAAAAGCGGCCTGCACGGTTTCCAGGACAAGGGAACGATCAAGAAACATGGGGCTTGGCTCCTGTCAATGGGGTTACCACAGCAACCTGATGCCAACCAGCAGCAAGAGGATGCCGAAGCCTTTTTTCAACTGTTGTGGTTCGGTAAGGTGCGCCAGTTTGACACCCAGTGGGGTGGTGATCAAGGTACCCAGGATCACCCCCAAGGCGGCCAAGGGTACCACAAAGCCCAGAGTATCCGGGGGCAGGGCGCTGTTTTCCCAACCGGATTGAATCATGCCGGTGGTGCCGACCAGGGAGAGGATGGCGCCGATGGCCGATGAGGTGCCGATGGCTTGATGGATGGTCAGGCCGGAGAGCAGGGTCAAGGCAGGGACCAGCATGGTGCCGCCACCGATGCCAAACAGGGTACTCAATATGCCGATAATGGTGGCAATGCCACTGACCTGCACAAAACCTTGCAGCGTAGTGGGTTGTGCGCTTGCATCCTCTGCTGCTGCAGTGGTTTCTTTTGGGGAGTGGGAGAGCATGCGCAGGCCGACAGCGATTTCAAAAAAAGCAAAAAGAATAACCAGATCATCGCTTTCCAAGAGAGCGGCCAACTGGGCTCCCAGCCAGACGCCGATGATCATGCCAGGAGAGTAGCGGTGCACCATTGGCCAATGCACACTGTGACGGCGGTGGTGATTCCAGGTGGCCGAAAGGCTGGTAAAGATGATGGTGGCCAAAGAGGTTCCAGCGGCCAACTGCATGGAGATCACCGGATTGATGCCATCCATATGAAACAGATAGAGCAGGGCCGGAACGATGATGATGCCGCCACCAACGCCAAAAAGGCCAGCCAGCAGGCCAGCCAGCAGACCGCTGGCCAGATAGCCGAAAAACTGGAGGGTGAAAATAGTCATGGGGGCTCGTCTATCCTGGGGGGTCGCTGCTACTCTCCACTGGGATGGATCAGGGCGGCCTCTCTCTCTTCCTGGGCATCGCGCAGTTGCACGCGCTTGCCTGTGAGGGAGAGACGGCCCTGGGCAAACCAACGCACTGCCAAAGGATAGATGCGATGCTCCTGGCGCAGAATGCGGGCAGCCAGAGAGTCGGCAGTGTCATCGGCCAGCACCGGCACCACAGCCTGCACCACGATTGGACCGGCATCAACCTCTGGAACCACAAAATGCACTGTGGCCCCGGAAAAACGGACTCCGGCATCGATGGCCTGCTGTTGCACATGTAGTCCGGGAAAAGCGGGTAACAAGGCGGGATGGATATTGAGCAGACGGCCGGCAAAATGTTGTGTAAATTCGGCGGTGAGCACGCGCATAAAGCCGGCCAGACAGACCAATTGTGCCTCATATTGTTCCAGCAGGCGGGTCAACTCCTGGTCAAAGGCGGCCCGATTGGCATAGAGGCGGTGGTTGACAACCTCTGTGGGTATCTGATGTCGTTTGGCCCGTTCGATGCCGAAGGCTTCGGGATTATTGCTGAGGACCAGGACTATCTGCCCAGGAATGAGACCGCTGGCGCAGCCATCGATCAACGCCTGCAGGTTGCTGCCGCTACCGGAAACCAGTACGGCGATGCGTAACGGGGAGGAGGGTGTGGGCATTTCGGCGCTCTGTTTTCCAGTATGTGGCAAAGAAGGGCATCAGATGAGGAAGACGGCCGGTTCATCTGCCGAGTGGCGCGCACGCACCTCACCAGCCAACCAAGCCTCTTCTCCAGCCTGTTGCAACCCCTCTATCGCCTGCTGTGCATCCTCCTGGGCCACGATCACCACCATGCCCAAGCCGCAA
>NZ_RXIU01000164.1 GCF_004217665.1 Candidatus Magnetaquicoccus inordinatus
TTGCTAAGTTAATGGCATTGAGGGCACCTCCCTGGCCGGGTCCAGGGATGGAATCCCTGGGATTTTGCTTTTAATCTTTTGCCTTTGGCGCGCTTTTCAAACTAAGCCGACGCGCTCTTTGCGTCGGCGCAGCGCGCCTAATGGAAGCAAGCTGTGGGCATTGGCGCGCATTTTTTGCGCCAATGCCCACAGCATCCCCATGGGGGTAGAGCTGGCGAGTCATCGCAAACCGGGTAGACTTGGCGAGCCAGCACGAACCTGAATAGTTACCTTTTTGCTAACTATTCACCAGCAAAAACAACTGCGGCTCCAGGGAGGGCACCTTCCTGGCCAGGTCCAGGGTAGTCGCAACAGACCATTTACCTGGAAAATGGCAGGTGAAACACTGCAACCCTCCCTGACACCATTCGCAGCATTGACCTTTACGCCCCCTTTCGGTTACCCTGCCCCTTTGCTGCTTCAGACTAAATCGTTGTTAGACAGTATGTATATTATTCGCGGAATCCAACACCTGCCGCCCCATTTGCGCGGCGCTGCCGTGGTGATCGGCAACTTTGATGGCGTCCACCTGGGCCACCAGTCCCTGATGCAGTCGCTGCGGCAACGCGCCACCGAGCTGGGCAACCTGCCTACCCTGGTCATCACCTTTGCCCCACATCCGCAAAAATTGCTCAACCCCGAACAACCCCCGGAACGGATCACCAATATCCGTGGCAAAGCGCGTTGGATCGCCGAACAACAGATCGATGGCATGTTGGTCATCCACTTCAACCGGCAACTGGCCAATCTCTCCCCGGAAGAGTTTGTACAACAAATCCTGGTCGATGGCTTAGGAATTCGCGCCGTCCTGGTCGGTAAAAATTTTCGCTTCGGCTCCTGCGGTCAAGGCCACTGCTCCACCCTGGCCAACCTCGGTCAACACCATGGCTTTCACGTCTATTGCCAATCCCTGCTGCATGACCCAAGCGAACGGACCGTCTCTTCCACGCGCATCCGTGAATTGGTCAAACAGTGCCATTTTTCCGAAGTGATCCCCCTGCTGGGCCGCCCCTTTGAGATCGAAGGTCGGATCACCCATGGTCATAAACGCGGCCACTCCCTTGGCTTCCCGACCGCCAATTTGGTGCTCGCCGATCTCCTGCACCCCCCACCAGGGGTCTATATTGTCGAAGGCCAGGTCAATCAACAATGGCTGCCCGCCGTCGCCAATCTGGGCTTCAACCCCACCTTTGGCGATAATCGCCTGCGCCTGGAGGTGCATCTGCTCGCCCAATGCGGCAACCTCTACCGCCAACTGCTGCGCGTCCGCTTTCTGAAGCGCATCCGCGACGAAATTACCTTTGCCAACAGCGCTGACCTCCAACGACAAATCAGTTGCGATGTCCAAGAGGCGCAACGCTTTTTTCAGGAGATGAGAGCTCACCATGGACTATAAAAACAGCGTCCAACTCCCCTTGACCGATTTTCCGATGCGTGCCAACCTGCCGCAGATGGAACCGGCTATCCTGCAAAAATGGCTGACCGATGATCTCTACCAACAACTGCGTCGCCAAGCCCAGAGCAAGCCGCTTTTTACCCTGCACGATGGCCCTCCCTATGCCAACGGTCACCTGCATATGGGCCACGCCATCAATAAAGTCCTCAAGGATGTGATCGTCAAAGCCAAACAGATGAGCGGCTTTAACGCCAATTTTATCCCCGGCTGGGACTGCCATGGCCTGCCCATCGAAACCAACGTCGAGCAGGAGCTGAAAAAACAGGGCCGCAACAAGGATGATCTCCCCATCCAGGAGTTTCGCCGCCTCTGTCGCGGCTATGCCGAAAAATGGGTCAATACCCAACGCGAAGAGTTCAAACGACTCGGCGTCATCGCCAACTGGGACAACCCCTACCTGACCATGTCCTACCGCTTCGAGGCCGACATCGTCCGTGAACTGGGTCGCTTCCTGGCCAATGGCAGCCTCTATAAAGGGGTCAAACCGGTCTACTGGTGCATCCATGATGTCACCGCCCTCGCCGAGGCCGAAGTGGAATATCAGGACCACACCTCGCAATCGATCTATGTTGCTTTTCCTCTGGCCGAGGCTGCCACCCTGCCGATGCAGGCGGCTCTGCCCGACAATCTGCCCATCTCGATTCTGATCTGGACCACCACACCCTGGACCATCCCCGCCAACCTGGCGGTGGCTCTGCACCCGCAACTGCGCTATGTGGCTGTACATATTCAATCTGCAGCCCTGCCCCCCACTCTGCAAAACGGCGCCATCTTTCTCCTTGCCGAAGGGCTTCTGGAGAGCACCTTGGCCAGCCTCGGCATCCCTGCCGAAGAGACCCGGATCCTCGCCTCCTGCAACGGCAGCGACCTGGAAGGGATCCGTTTCCGCCATCCCTACCTGGAACAGGATGCCCCCATCCTGCTGGCTGACTATGTCACCTTGGAGGCGGGAACCGGCTGCGTCCATACCGCACCTGCCCACGGTCATGAAGACTTTGCCAGCGGACAGCGCTATGGACTAACCCCCTTCAATCCGGTCGATGACCATGGCCGCTTCCATGCCGACACTCCCCATTTTGCCGGCATGCCCATCTTCAAAGCCAATCAGGCGGTCATCGAACTGCTGCGCGAAAAGGGGCGCCTGCTGGCCCATCGCCCACTCACCCACAGCTATCCCCACTGCTGGCGCTGCCATAAGCCGATCGTCATCCGCACCACCCCGCAGTGGTTTATCTCCATGGAGAGCAATCAACTGCGCGAGCAGGCCCTGGCCGCCATCCGTGCCACCCAGTGGATTCCTGCCTGGGGCGAAGATCGCATCCGCAACATGATCGCCGTGCGCCCGGATTGGTGTGTCTCCCGGCAGCGCACCTGGGGCGTGCCCATCACCATCATCTCCTGCGCCCACTGTCACACCCGCTTGACCGATAGCGCCAGCATCGAAACCATCGCCCAGCAGGTCGAACAACACAGCGCCGACATCTGGTTTAATCAAGAGGCCAGCGCCTTTCTGCCAGATGGTTTTCAGTGCCCGCAATGCGCCAGCACCGAGTTTCAAAAAGAGAAAGATATTCTCGATGTCTGGTTTGATTCTGGCGTCACCCATGCCGCCGTTCTCGAACGCGGCGTCCAGGAGGGGTTGCCTCTGAGCTGGCCTGCCGACCTCTATCTCGAAGGCTCCGATCAGCATCGTGGTTGGTTCCACTCCAGCCTGCTGGCCGCCATCGGCACCCGCCAACAGGCTCCCTATAAGGCGGTGCTCACCCACGGCTTTGTTGTGGATGGCCAGGGACGCAAAATGTCCAAATCGCTCGGCAATGTCATCGCCCCTGACAAGGTGATTCAACAATATGGCGCCGACATCCTCCGCCTCTGGGTCACCGCCGAAGACTATTCTGGCGATATTCGTCTCTCCGACGAAATTCTCAAGGGACTATCCGATGCCTATCGGCGCATCCGCAACACCTTGCGCTTTCTGCTCGGCAACCTGCACGATTTTATTCCCGCGCAACATGCCGTGGCGGTGGAACAACTGCCGGAACTGGATCGCTGGGCCCTCGATCGCCTGGCCCAACTCATCCAACAGGTTGAAACCGCCTATGAAAGCTTTGCCTTTCATCGTGTCTACCAGGATTTGCACTATTTTTGTTCGGTCGATTTAGGCGCCTTCTATCTGGACATCCTCAAGGATCGTCTCTATTGCGATGGCAAAAACTGGCTCTCCCGCCGCGCTGCCCAAACGGTGCTCCACCATATTCTGGAATCCCTGGTGCGCCTGATTGCCCCCATTCTCTCCTTCACCGCCGAGGAGATCTGGTCCTTCATGGCCAATCCGGGAGATCAGGGGGACACCCCCAGGGCCGCGTCCGTGCACCTGACCTCCTTCCCGCAAGTGGATCCGCTCTGGCGCAATCGCCAACGGGAGGCGGACTGGGAGCAACTGCGCCAGGTGCGTGCTGCTCTCTACCGCATTCTGGAACAGGAACGACTTGGCAAACGTATCGGCACCTTCATGGAGGTGGAGGTCACACTCTATGCACAGCCGGAGTTGTTCACCATTTTGCACTCCTTTACTGATTTGGCTCGTCTGCTGATCGTCTCTCAGGTCAAGCTGTTGACCAGCCAGGAGGCCCCTGCCGAGGCCCTGCCCTGCAGCGATTTGCCTGCCTTGCAGCTTACCTTCCGCCGCTCCAGCGGGCAAAAATGTATCCGCTGTTGGAACTGGTCTGATCTGAGCCAAAAAGAGATCCCAGAAGGGAGCCCAGATCCCCATCCAGAGCTCTGCCCCCGCTGCCATGCAGCCGTGGAAGAGCTGCTCGCCAACAGTGCAGAGGCATAGAGCGGAAGACCATGGACTCTCTCCAGGCCAGCCCGGAAACAAACACGGCATCCCCCCCCGCTGCACTCTCTCCCAGCCGCAAAGGGGTGGGATTGTTGAGCGCTGTCCTGCTCTTGGCCGCCGATCAACTCTCCAAAGAGTTGGCCAGCACCCATCTCGCTACCCAGGAGTGGAGCCTGCTGCCC
This sequence comes from Candidatus Magnetaquicoccus inordinatus, assembly GCF_004217665.1. Classification (GTDB taxonomy): domain Bacteria; phylum Pseudomonadota; class Magnetococcia; order Magnetococcales; family Magnetaquicoccaceae; genus Magnetaquicoccus; species Magnetaquicoccus inordinatus. Next base: position 4,520 of record NZ_RXIU01000164.1, read on the forward strand.
GGCTTTGCCGATCTGACCCTGGCCCATAATCTGGGCGCTGCCTTCAGTCTGTTTGCCGATCTTCCTCCCACGTGGCGTTCTCTGCTGCTGGTCGGTGTCGCCTCTCTGGCCATTCTCTTTCTCCTGGTGTTACTCTGGCAATCCAAACAGCGTCAGGAGAGCATCGCCCTCGGCTTGATTCTCGGAGGTGCTGCCGGCAATCTGCTCGATCGCCTGCGTTTGGGATATGTTGTAGACTTTATTCATTTACACTGGCATGATCTCTCTTGGCCAATTTTCAATCTGGCAGATGTCGCCATCGATCTCGGGGTGGCTCTGCTTCTATGGGACAGCTTTCGCAAAACGGGAACTCCATCACCATGAATCGCTCTCTTCGCTGGTCTCTTATCGCCTCCGCTCTGTTGCTGAATAGCTGCTCCAGCAACTTTTCTCTGCCCTGGGATGCCAATCTGCTGGATCCTGCCCGCGTTGCCACACGGGAACCATTGGAGATTCCACCGGATCTGCACAAACTGCCCTCCCCGGATGATGCGCGGCGCAATGTCGATGCCCGCACCCCCTCCTGGAGTGATCCCGCCCGTGCACCCAGCAGCAAAAGCAGTCGCAGCTCCACGGTGCAACTGCCTGCCCCGGTACCACTCAACCAGGATGATGGCATCTCCTCCCGTTCGGAGCAGGAAAAACTTCCCTCCTGGATGGGAAGTGGCTCCAGCAGCCCAACGGGTAAAAAATGATCGCTTCCTGGTGGCGCCCTACCTCCTGGGCACAACTCCTGATTTTGTTGGGGATAGTCTGCGCAGTTAAACCTGCCTTTGCTTTGGAACATCAAGATTTTACCCTGGATAATGGTCTGCGCGTCATTCTGGTTCGCGAGGCCAAAGCCCCCATCATGATCTCCAAAATCTGTTACCGGGTTGGTTCCATAGATGAACAACCCGGTAAAACCGGCCTCTCCCATATGTTGGAACATATGATGTTCCAAGGCACACCCGCCATTCCTGCTGGTGAGTTCCATCGGCGTATCGCCCAGCAGGGGGGTGAGGATAACGCCTCCACCTCGCACGATGCCACCTGCTACTATATCAAACTGGCCGCCGATCGCGCCGCTTTGGCCGTGCAACTGGAAGCGGATCGTCTGCGCCATCTCTCTTTGCATGAGGCAGCCTTCCACTCGGAAAATCAGGTGGTGCAGGAGGAGCGGCGCACCCGCACCGATGGCGACCCCAACGCCCGTTTTCTGGAACAGTTTCATAGCAAAGCCTATGCTGGCCACCCTTATGGACGCCCGATAATTGGCTGGATGCCAGAGATTCAGCAGTTGACCATCCAGGATCTGCGCGCCTGGTGGCAGCGCTATTATGTGCCCAATAATGCTGTTCTGGTCATGGTTGGCGACCTGGATCTGTCGGCAATGGCCGAACAGATTCGCCTGGCCTTTGCCGACATTCCCAAACAGGCAGAGCCACCACCACCTATTTTACCCCCCTTGCCGGAACAGGTTGCTGCCGACAACAGACGTGTACAGGTGCAGGATAGCAGTGTCACCCTGCCCCTCTGGTATGGTGGCTATCCGGTACCGACATGGAGCGACGACAACGCCCAAGAGGTTTTGGCTCTGGAGTTGTTGGCCACCATTCTTGGCGGCGGCAGCAGCAGCCGTCTCTATCAACGCCTGGTTTTGCAAGAGGCGTTGGCGGTCTCCACCTCAGCTCACTATGCGGGTTATGCCCGCAGTTGGGAGCTGTTTACCCTGGCTGCCACTCCCAACGCCGAAAGCAACAAGCCAGAAATCAGCAGCCCCGGTGCTGCGCTTCCGCATATGGAACGGATCATCCTGGAGGAGGTGGCGCGTCTGGCTCAAGAGCCGGTCAGTGAACGGGAGCTGCAGCGCGCCAAAAACAGTATGATCGCCCAGCATATCTATTCCCACGACTCCATCCATGAGTTGGCCTCGACCATCGGCATGTTAAGCAGCAGCGGTATTGCTTGGCGCACCCTCATCGAAGAGTATCCGCAACGTCTCTCTGCGGTGCAGGCCAGTGATCTGCAGCGTGTTGCCGCCCGTTATCTGCGTGCTGACCGTTTGACCATTGGGGTGTTGCAACCATGAGACTCTCTCCTTTACTTCTGCGGCTGCGCCCTGTTCTGCTGGTTGCTCTGCTGATTCTGGCTGCTCTGCGCCCCCTGCAGGCCGGACAGAGCAGTCAATATTTTTCAGGACCGGGGGGGATGTCGGTCTACCTGCTGGAAAATCATGCCAATCCCATGGTAGAGATGCGTCTGCTCAGCCGTGGTGGCGCCGCCCATGATCCCCCTGGAAAGGCGGGCCTTGCTGCCATCAGTGCCTGGATGTTTAATGAGGGTTCAACAGAGCTCACCTCCAGTGCCTTTCATGAGCGACTGGATTTTCATGGTATTCATTTGGGGGCGACAGCCAATGTGGAGACCCTGCAGGTCAATTTGACCACGCGCACCGAGCATCTGGATGAGGCGCTGGCCCGACTTGCCGATCTGATCTTCCGCCCACGCATGGAAGAAAAGGATTGGCAGCGGGCGGTGTTGGAACAAAAAGCCAGCATCATCAAGGCCCGTGAGCAGCCGCAAACCCAAGCCTCGCTGCGCATGTATCAACTGCTTTTTCCGGATCATCCCTATGGTTCACCGTTGAGCGGCACTATAGAGGGACTGAGCAACATCACTCTGGAGGATGTAAGAGAGCGACATGTGGCGATGATGCACGCGCCACACTTGATTTTGGCGGTAGCGGGAGCCATCTCTCGTGCACAACTGGAGAGTTTATTGCGGCAGCATCTGGCAGCTTTGGATCCCACACCTTCTCCGTTGGCGGCCATTCCACCGGTAGCGTGGCCGCCGCAGCAGCAGAGCTCTTCCTCGTCACGGCAGGAGCATATAGAGTTTGCTGTCCCGCAAACCACGCTCATGCTGGCCACCTTGGGCATCAGTCGTCATGATCCCGATTATTATCCTTTTTATGTACTCAATCAGATTTTGGGCGGAGCGGGTTTAAGCAGCCGTCTCAATCGCGAGATTCGGGAAAAGCGGGGTTTGACCTATGGTGTCTATTCACGTTTTTCCCCGCTTTCGCAACCGGGAGCGTTCATAGTGGTCATGAAGACCAAAAACGCCTCCAGCAATGAGGCGTTACAGTTGTTGCGCCAGGAGCTGCAAAAGATGGCCGACAGTGGGGTAAGCGCCGAGGAGTTACAAGAGGCCATAGAATATTTGACCGGCTCTTTTCCTCTGCATCTGGATGGCTTGGGCAAGCTGGCGGCCACCTGGGCGACCATTGGCTATTTTCAACTGGGTGAGGATTATTTGCAGCGTTGGCCGGAGCGGATTCGTCAGGTGACAGAGGCGGATATTTTGCGGGTAGCCAAGCGAATTTTGGATCTGTCCCAATTTTATACAGTCACCGTGGGCAAAGCCCCCTCTTAAGCAGGGCATCGCATTTGAAAATCAGAAAACTATTATGGAGGTCCAGGAGGAGATTATCTCCTCCTGGTGGGTGCAGGGCAAAGC
>NZ_RXIU01000165.1 GCF_004217665.1 Candidatus Magnetaquicoccus inordinatus
AGTTGATCGCCGATTCACGACGTTTGTATGCCCAACAACAAAAAAGAGCCTCATCGGCTCTCTCATCCGCAACCCGGCTGTGATCTTGCCAGTTGCTCCCTGCTTTTTTGCAAAGATCTTGCACACCAACTTGCAATCGGTAGGAGGCGGGCTATCCCCCGTCCTCCTACCAACACACACAGCAAAAGAGCGTGCTCAGCAACGATCAGGCAACCGTAATGGGTGCCTCCGCCGTGAACGACTGCCCCTTGTTATCTTTCCAGGTCATCTTCAAAGGACCAGTACTCTCTGCTTTGACAAAGAAAGAGAAAAAGGGATCCTTGGAGACTGCTCCTGACCAGGTTGCTTTCAAAACCTGTTTGCCCGCATACTCCACCACCACACTCTCAATATAATGCGCCGGAATCAGTTGGTCGGTCTCCTTGTTCTTGCGCAAACCACTCTCCATGGGATGCTTGATCAAGGATTTGATCTCTACCAACTCACCCTTTTTGACCGGATCTTTGGGACCACGAATTTTGGGATTGCCAATCTCATCTGCCATCTTGTTATCCTCTCACGCTAGACATCGGTTCTGTTCAGGAAAAAAGCGGCCTAACCGGAACAACCACCGGCGGCTACCTGAATCTCTTTGACCAGGCCATACAATTTGCCGCTGTTGCTCTTGGCAATCACCCGCACCTTGGAGCTTTTGGCCATCCGGGCACGAAACTCCAGCGAAACTTTACCCGCTTCCGGTGTCAAATCAAACTGGGCAATCTCAGGATTGGGATTGCTGTCGATGATCAAAAGCACTGTCTGAATATAGTTGTTTGCTTCCATGGGATGATCGACCATGATCGGCATCCGTACCAAAGCAGCATTTTCAGCAGTGGCAGGGATGTCCAAAGTGACCTTTTCCATGGCAATCGGACCAGCCCCGACCTTTTTGGCAATCAGTTCATCAATATTGACTGCCGGAGCGGCATCCTCAGCACGAGCAATAGAGGGAAGCCCCATCAAGCTGCTGCTTGCAACGGCCGCACCCAGCAAACCTGCGGTGTGAAAAAATTTTCTACGTGTTACACTGTTTGTTTGATCCATAACCACTCTCAAGCCTCCAACTGGGCGTTGACAAAAAGGATAGTGCTCCTTCCCGGTTACTCCTTTTTACCGTCTAAGCTCTCTGGCTCATCCGGCAATTTGTGGGCAATGCCACTGTGACAATCGACACAGGTTTTGTCCCCCTTTTCCATAGCCCGCTTATGCTTGTTCACAGCGGACTTTTCTTGCTTTTCCAGATTCATCGCTTCAAAGTTATGACAAAAACGACACTCTTTGGAGTCCCGATGCCGCATCTCCTCCAGAATGCCCTGCGCCAAACGATAACGCGCTGCCTCAAATTTTTCTGGCGTGGAATAGGTTCCAATCAGATGATGGAAAATATCCTTGGTCCCCACTCTGGCCTTGGCAATAAATTTATCGATGTAATCACCGATATCCTTGCCATGCGGCACATGGCAATCGGCACAGGTCGCCCGGACTCCGGTACGGTTGCTATAGTGAATACTCTCTTTATACTCCTGGTATACACTGGTCATTTCATGACAGGAGATGCAGATCTCCATCTTGTTGGTTGCCGTCATGAAACCAAAGTGAAACAACAGAAAAAAGATAAAGGCCCCACCAAATCCAATAATCAACAAGGTTCCCAAGGCCAATGAACTGGGCTTCCATAAAATGGCCCAGAGATTTTTCAGGAATGTCATCCACGCAACTCCCAACGCTAAAATTGGCTTCGATGGTTTTTAAGTGTGCGTCTGAGGCAGCACCAAAACCACCCCCCCACCCTGCCTGGAATGTCAGGATACACAACCCATTCCGGCTGCTGCAAGGATCCTGTTGATCCTCAGCAGAACAGCTCGGCCCCCTTCAGACCGGGTAATCATGCAAAATTCAGATAATACAGTACAGACTCCCAAAAAATCGGCTAATCAGATATATTTTCGACACAAAGAGGGGGGCAGGACCAATCCTGCCCCCCCTGTACTGGTCAACCGTAAGAGGTATCGTTTGCCCAACCGTGCACTTTAGCTGAAGGTATCCGCCATAATGCTCTGATACCAACTCTCGTTATACAGCGCTTCCTGCTTGCGAATAAAATCCGGCGCTTTCGAGGGCGAAACTCCAGAGGAGATCTCTTTGACCTTGTCCGGTGTGGCCGGATCATACTTCCAGACCGCTGCCACCGAAATGCCATAGTCCGGGCTCAACATGCTATAGCAGGTATTGACATAAGAGGGCTCACCCGGCTCCTTGCCATTCAGCCGGGCAACAATGGCTGCCGCCACCACTTTGGCCTGCGAGTTGGCTGCATAGCCAGATTTGGGCATGCCACCCGATGCCGAAGAGTCACCCACTACAAAAATCCCTTTGTGCTGCTTCGACTCAAAGGTATTCAAATGCACCGGGCACCAACCGCTCTCATTGGTCAGACCAGCGGCAATGGCAATCTTGCCGGCGGTATTGGGCGGAATAAAGTTGATGCAGGCACCAACATGCTTCTCCTCAAAGCCGTTGTTATCGGTATACACAGCCATCTCTTTGGCATCCACCCGGACCACCTTGCCACCTTCGGCACCGGAAACCCATTTGATGATGCTGTTATCCGAACCAAAGCCATACAACTGCGTCCAGCCCTCCTGGAACAGTCCCTGCTTGGAAAATTTTGGCTTGGCATCCAGAATCAGGAGCTTGGATTTTGGCTTGTTTTTCTTGAGATAATGGGCCACCAGACTGGCTCTCTCATAGGGACCAGGCGGGCAGCGATAGGGATCCGCCGGAGCCACCAAGATAAAGGTGTCGCCATCCTGCATCGCAGCAATCTGCTTGGCCAAAGTCACAGTATCCGGACCTGCCTTCCAGGCATGCACAATCTTCTTTTGCGCCTCGGCATCATATCCTGGAAAATCCTTGAAATCGACACCTGGGGCAACAACCAAGGCATCATAGGCCAGCTTTTTGCCGCCTGCTGTAGCAACCGATTTGCCAGCCGGATCAATAGCGGTCACCTCATCGATCACCACCTCGACACCATGCTTTTTCAAGCCTTCATAGTTCCACTTTTGCAAGGCCATGTCGCGAAAACCGGCCACCACCCAGTTGCTCAGCGGGCAGGAATAGTAGTCGGCATTCTTTTCGACCAGGGTAACCTGAACCTTGGGATCAGCCATGCGAATATATTTGGCCACGACAGCTCCGCCATAACCACCGCCGACCACCACCACCTTCTGTTTGGCCTCACCAGCAATGGCAGGTACACCAAAAGAAGAGGTCAGGCTGACCGCCGCTACGCCACTGCTCAACTTAATAAAACTTCTACGTGTCAAATTGGTCATAATGGTAGCTCTCCTCTACACTCTACTTCTGACTGGCATAAAAATGGGCCACGGCTTCCAACTGCTCGGCAGACAGCTTATCGATCCCTGTCTTCATTTTCTCTGCCTGTGGAACCTTCAGCTCTGGATTTTTCAAATCCTGTACCTTGAAGCGGAGATAATCCAACCACTGCCCAGCAACGCGGGGGGTATCATCATCCTGGAACACACCATTATCTTCATGGCATTTGTCACACTTGGCACCCTTGGTGGCCTTTTCGCCCTCTTTTGCCAATTTGGCATTGACCGCTGTAGCCATTTTGGATTGTGGCCCACTCTTGGCATTTTGCCATTTCTGTTTGGCAAACTCATCGGCAATCAGAGCAATCTCCGCCTCGGAATATCCCTTGGCCAAACGACCCATAATGGTGGAAGGACGCTTGCCGCTGGCAAAATCTGCCATCACAGCCTTCAAATATTTTGCAGGCATGCCAGCAATAGTCGGCATGGCCGGACCTGCTGAAATACCATTGGTCCCATGGCAACCAGCACAGGTGTTGGCCAACATGGGACCAGTAGCATCCGCTTGTGCCGCAGATGCACCCAACAGCATCATACCCGCCAATACCCCCCCTACTGCTGTCAACATGCGGATTTTTCTTTGTTGCATGATTTTCCTCCCATCAAAATGGATTATGGTCCCCGGAGTGCCTTACCTGTTCTGTCGACTGGCAAACAGACAGAAACCTGCTCATCTCACCGGCTGAACCCACTTCTAGAACTCACCCTTTGCAGCACCGTTTACTATCTCCCAAATCACGTTCCGAATGCGCAACGCCTCTTTGCGCAGATCTTCCGGCAGACGACGTCCCCCATGGATCATCATATCCAAGTTCATGGTATACAACCATATCTTGCCCGATTTATCCTCCACCACAGCCACACGACAAGGCATGAAACCGGTATAGGCATCGCGATAGTCGGCCATCATCTTGCCCACCATCACATCACAAAACGAGAGAAATGAAATATGGCGGGATTTTTGTCCGGTAACCGCCTCTACCTGCTTGTAGAATGGCGCCTCTCCCACAAAGAGAAAATTGCGGGCCGAAGCCAAACTCTTCAGAGAGTCTTTAACCTCATCCACCGTCAATTTGCTGTCTTCAACCGGAACCGCCCACATCATTGCCTCACCCGGGTCGCGCGTCTTCAGCAGAGCTGTGGCAAACTCAGTGTAAATCTTCATATAGCCCGGATCAAACTCTGCCATGATCGGTGCCAGCTTGCTGTAACCATAACCTGCTCCAATCAATACAGCCAGACCAATCAATGCTAACAGATTTTTGAATAGCGACATCGTGGCGATCTCCAAAACGGGTTGTCGTGAATCTTCTCTACACCGAGCATCCTGTCATATCCCCAGGCGAAGCCAAGGTCAATGAATTTTTCCGAATCTAACATCGTGTGACAGTAAATACTGCCAAGCATAGACATGTCAATAAAAAAAACGTGTAATAGATTTTTTTCTATTTATCGCAATGTTACCTTATTTTTTCCCCATTTGACAATTTTTTGATCAATATTAGAATATAATTATTAACTTTTACTTAACAGCCAATCTCTATATTTTTCACTAGGTTGGCATCAGTCCAGCCATTAACGCTTGTAAATTGTCCACCGAAACAAAGCGCTGGGAAGGGCATGACGGTTGCGTTGAACTGGGTGCCGCTATATGGCATAAATAGCGAATACCAAATTGTTGCGCTGCAATAAGTACTGCCTCAGAATCATCCACCAATAATGTCGATTGCGCATCGAAAGCTATCTTTTGTTGCAGACGTGGCCAAAAGTCCGGATTTTCCTTGGGCAGGCCATATTGATGACTGGTATGCACTGCAACAAAATAGGCGCCAATAGGGGTACGCTGCAGCTTCATGGCCAAAGAACGGGAATGGGCGTTGGTCACCAAATGGGTGGGCTTGCCCGCATCTTGTAACGCCTGCAAAAAGGCGGGAGTCTGCGGGTGCACGCGAATCAAATGGGCAACCTCCTCCTTGAGCAGAGGAATATCCAGATCCAACTGTTGCGACCAATAATCCAGATCATACCATGCCAAACTCCCTTCAACTGCCCGATAGATCTCGTGTAACTGCTGTTGTGCCGCCGCCAAGCTGATCCCGCGCTGCCGGGCAAAAGCTGTCGGCACCGTCTGGCGAAAAAAGGTATTGTCAAAATGGAGATCCAACAAAGTGCCATCCATATCCAACAGCACCGTTTGAATGGCATCCCAGGGCAGACCCGCATGGGCAACACTCTCCTTGAAGTGCGGCATCAGGTATGATACTCGGCATTGATAGTGATATAGCCATGGGTCAGATCACAGCTCCACACCGTATGGCTCGCCTCACCCAATCCCAATCCAACACGAATCACAATCTCCTCCCGCTGCATCACCTCTTTACCCTGTTGCTCCCTATAGGAGGCAAGCCGGCCACCATCGGCAACAACAGCCACCTCACCCAACCACAAAGAGAGGCGCTCCACTGCCAAGGGTACCCCTGCATAACCAACCGCCGCCAAAATCCGTCCCCAGTTGGGATCACTGCCCGCACAAGCGGTCTTGACCAGCGGACTCTTGGCAATTGACAGGGCAACCTGTTTGGCTTCCTGCCGATTGCGCGCCCCTTCCACCTGAATCTGGATAAATTTGCTCGCCCCCTCGCCGTCGCGCACAATGGCCTGCGCCAGCTCCTGACACACCTCTGTCACCGCAGCCAGCAGACGCAGCGCCTCTGGAGCGCTCGCATCGCGCAACAACGGCGCTCCAGAGGCCCCAGAGGCACAAAGCAACACCGTATCATTGGTGGAGGTATCCCCATCCACCGAAATGCTGTTAAAGCTCTCCTCCACCGCCTGCTGCACAATCCTCTGCAGCAGCTCCGGCGCAACTGCAGCATCGGTAAACAGAAAGGCCAACATGGTTGCCATGTCGGGATGGATCATCCCTGCCCCTTTGCTGATTCCCACCACCTGGACCTCTTTTCCCCCCAAAGTGAGGGTGCGGCCTGCCCCCTTGGCAAAGGTATCGGTGGTCATAATCGCCTGCGCAGCACTCTGCCACCCCGAGGCGCGCAAATTCTCTACCAGCTCAGGAATAGCCTGTTGCGGTTTGTGCAACGGCAAAGGTACCCCAATCACCCCTGTCGAAGCCAACAACACCGCCTCCTCAGGCAGTTGCAGCAGACTGGCCACCTGTTGTGACAAGGCAAGTGCATCCTGCATCCCACGCTCTCCATTGACTGCATTGGCATTGCCGGCATTCACCAGCAGCGCCCGCGCCATCCCCTGGTTCTGCGCCAATCGTTGCCGACAGAGTGTGACCGGGGCCGCAACCACCTGATTGCGCGTAAACAGACCGGCAACAGTGGTCTCGGCTGCCATCTCCACCAACAGCAGATCCAAAGCACCGCTCTGCTTGAGACCACAAGCGGCAGTTGCCAGACGAAAACCCTGTACCAGCGGCAAATCAGGAAAAGGAGAGTGGGTGACTGCCATAAAATACCTCACGCAAAAAATTGGCTAATGGGTGGACAACACCTTTTGCTTCAGCCATAGTAGTGGATGCTATTGCAGGTCGGATGATACGAAAAACCGACTGCCGAGAAAACCCTTCACCATCATGAGCTCCACGATGCACAGCGAAACCCCCTCTTTCGCAAAACGGTTGTCAGGACGTTTCGACGGCATGATCCGTCAAGAAGATGCCCAACGCTTGGCCCACACCATTGCCAACCTCGATGGCTGGTATCTGGTCGAACCGCATACCGATCCCCCCGCACAAACTGTCGATGGTCCAACCGCCAGTCGGCATTTGGAACAGCTTCTGGAGGAGATCCTGCGCGAAGAGAGCGGCGTCTGGAGCACGATGGTCTATGTACAGAATCAAGAGGATCCCTGGATCGTCAAGGTTTTTCATCCGCGACGGGCCGGTTGCGGTTGTGGCGGACAAGGGGGAATCGTCCCCTGGTGGGTTCTCTCCCGGATCAAACCAGAACAAATCGCCGAATGGCAACCCGCCTCCTGTCGCACTGCCGACAAACCAACCAAGGGGGCCCTCTGGAAAAAATGGCTTAGCCCTTAGGGGCTGTCTCCTCAGCCACTGCCCCTTCGGGCCGATGATATATGACCCTTCTGCGCGGAGTGGTCGGTCTGTACACTCCGCGCCCCTCTACGCGATAACTCTGGTCGCGCACTTTGTGACTCCTTGCCGCTTGGCCGACACAGAATGGTTGTTCACAAGCTTTTGGCGGGCGCAGCACGCTTCCAGGCATGTCCAAACAAAACCTCCACAGTACAGGCCAGAGAGTCATCCGGCAGTGCAAATTGCTGGTGATAGAGCTGCTGCAAGGCACTCCAATAGCCTCTGCCACGCAACCCTTTGCTTTGCTCTGGATGCGGATAACCACTCCCCATGGCCCGCAACTGGCGGCGTACTGTATGCACATCAGCAACCGGCACAATCGCCTGCTCCCGATCCACCACCGGCATGACCAAGGCACTGGCTGTCAACAAATCTCCCAACCCTGCCAAGGAAGGCAACTCAGGAAGAGGCGAACGC
>NZ_RXIU01000166.1 GCF_004217665.1 Candidatus Magnetaquicoccus inordinatus
CGCTGGGGTGACTTGGTTCTGGATGCGCGTTCTCTGGAGGATGTGTTCGGAGCTGACCCTGCTGAAATTCATTAACACAATATGCGGAATAGACGAGGATGCGCAGGGAGGATGCGACAAAGAACAAGGATTCCACCCAACCGGTTCATGGTATTCTGCATCTCTTTGGATGGGTTCAGCATCCTCTGCGGGAATGTTGCCAAAGCGCAGCACCTGCTCGCTTGCCAGTTCTATCCCCATGGGGATGCTGTGCGGATTGGCGCGCATTTTTGCGCCAATCCGCACAGCTTGAAACAAAATCCCGGAGGCTTTGCCTCTGGACTTGACCAGGGAAGGAGTCATCCCTTACAGGTGTGGTTTTTTTTATATCCAATTGATTTTAGGCAGAATTGGCCAAGGTTCCGGCAGCGCGTGACCAACAGTACAATCCCAGGAGCTTTATTCCTGGATCCGCACTTGTTTTGCAGCCTATTTGCCTTTGCCCGCCATTCCCGGACTCCACGGCACCACCCGATTTCTCCCCAAACGCTTGGCTTCATACAGCGCATTGTCCGCCAATTTGAGAAAGGCTTCCCACTCTGCACAGTCGGCACCAGGATAGGTGACCACACCAATACTGCAGGTCACACGCACCCCGCTAATATCGGTCTCCTGCAACCGCTGCCGAAAACGGTCCGCCAACAACAAAGCTCCCTCACTCCCGGTATTGGGCAAAATAATGCAAAACTCCTCCCCACCATAACGACAGCTATAGTCCACCGCCCGAAAATGGGCCCTGGCAATGCTCCCTATCACCTCCAACACCTTATCCCCCATGTCATGGCCATAGGTGTCGTTAAATTTTTTAAAATGGTCGACATCAAAAAAGAGAACAGATAAGGGGGAGGCATAGCGTTTGGCCCGACTGTGCTCCTGCTCCAATAACTCCTCCATGCGCCGCCGATTGTACAGGCCGGTCAGCTTATCGGTGTAGGAGAGAGTGCGCAGCTTTTCTTCCAAACGTTTTTCCGCTGTGATATCGCGAATCAATGCCGCACTGCCAATTTTTTGCCCTTGGCCATTGTGAATGGTGGCCGCATGAAAATGCAAAACCCGATTTTTATAGACCAAAGAGTCGGGCATGCCGATGCCTTGTTGGGTCAGGAAAGATTGCACATAGTCTGGATCATCGACAAGCGACAGAAAACCTTGTTGGGTGATCACCTCTTGGGTTTTTTCGAGAAGACGTTCGGCAGCGGGGTTGATCATTACCACATTGCCCGGCGCATCGGTGACCACAATGCCCTCCCGGGCGCTGAGAATGATGGTGGTCAATTTGTTCTGTTCGTTCTGAAAGCCACGATGCAGTTGGTGCAGCTCCTCGCTCATCCGGTTGAAGCCGTTGGCCATATCGGTCAACTCATCGCGTCCGCTGACCGCGATACGGCGATGAAAATCTCCCTGAGCTGCCTCTTTCATGGCCTTCATAAATTCGCCAATCCGCTGCAAAACATGGACACGGGTGCTGACCACCACCAGAAAGAAGAGGGTAGCCAAAGACAACAGCACCACCGAGGCTTGCGTGACCACCCAATCCATACGTTTGCGCTGTTCGGTAATATCAAAATAGATCTCGAAGGCCCCCAGAAAGGTACCCTCACGCATGATCGGCACATAGGTTTCCACCACATCGAGCGTGAATATTTCATTCTCCATGGTTTTGTGGTCTTTTTGGACGATCAGGCTGTAGGGTTGCCCTTTGGCGACAATATCGCGAAAGTAGGAATGGTCATTTTGTTTGCCAATCTCTTTGCCCGCAGAGGAGTGGATGATGCGCCCGGCGGCGTCGAAGAGGCGATATTTATAGAGATGGAAGGCTTCGGAAACGCCGGCCATGCCGGAGGTAAGTGTGTCGTTGACCGTCAGCGCCGCAGGGGAGAGCTTGCTCTCACTGCTGCCTTTGTCGAGAAAGACCGACATATAATTGGCAACCCGCACCGCCTCTTTTTCGGTAAACTGGGTCAGGATATTGCGAAAGGAGGGATAGGTGACGTAGAGGGCATGTACCGGCAGCAGCAACACCATAAACAACATCAAGAAGAAGCTTTTGCGCAAAAAGCGGGTCAAAAAAAACCGGGAAAAGCGATCAGGCGTATCATGCAATCGATTATGTGCCATTTTCTTCCTCATTATGCTTTTTTTGAACAGCATTGACAGCAATAGTATCCGCTTGGTGCCCTGTTGATCTTGCAGGCTCTCTTGGACAAGAGGCATGCTTCCAGATTTTCTGGAACGATGGCAAAGCGGGTAAATCTCTTCCAAAATGGGCAACCATACTGGCTCAGCCTGAAGAGATTCTGCATTTGCTGCAAATTACAATATCATTGGCAGTGCAAAATAGCGAAAAACCGGCAAAATGTCAAACCATTGCTGTTGATTGCAATCTATGATTTTTTGCAATCTGATGGAGATTTGCCAGTTGGTTGCCAGATGTTGTGCCAGGTGCAGCCGGTTTGTGGAGGAGGGTTGTTTTTTCTTTTGGGTCGCGGGAGCGGATGTGTATATCTTTTCGACACGATTTTTTATCTGGTTTTGCTTTTACTTGTATTATGGCAAAAGGCAGGTAAAGGATGTGATTTTGTCTGAATATATTTGCTTTCGATCCCTGAAGACAGGCTGTTATGCTTGTGGCAGGCGACAAATCAGGAGGAAGTGAAAAGAGCTTGTACTAAAGGTTGATTGCGTTAGTGGACAAACGCTTTGCGGAGCATGTAAAGCAGCAGGAGAAAGGAGCTGCACATGGCGAGGAGGTTGGATGAGGTTATTGCTGGGTTGCCTCTTCGGCAGCAGCAGGAGATAGAGGAGCAGGCAGCACGCTTTATTGCTGAAGAGAAGACACTGCGTGATGTACGCCAGGCGCATGCTCTTGCCCAGGAACGGATGGCGGCCGTTTTGCACAACTGAGAGCGATGGGAAAGTGAGCAATGGAGGATGCCGATCAACAAGAGGCTGGTATGTGCGTGTGAGCGGGCAGGGTTATCCCAGTCTCTTTTAGGGCTAAAGATGGGTTTGGAAGCCTCAGGGGCTTCGATTCATATCAACCGCTATGAAAGTGGTAAACGGACGCCCGCTTTTTCGTTGGTCAGTGGCATGGCCAAGCTGTTGCGGGGACCAGTTTCCTGTTTTTATGAACCGGATGACACCATTGCCGCCATCATCCTGGCAGTAGGGGGTATGGATGTGCAGCAGCGTCTCGCCCTTTTGCAGCGCCTGCAGCAGGAGGAAAAGTCGCAGAGTGGACAGGAGCAGGCAGAGTAGGGAGCAGATGCAACAGTACACCTTGTGGCGCCACGCCCCGCGTGGGGGCAGGTGCGCGGCAATGCAAGCGGGCAGAGAGCCCGCAAACCGCAATTATTTGTTCGCAACTGTGAATCTGGGGAACAGCGTTTGGAGGTTTTGGAAATAAACCTGGTGTGACGCGCAGATGCTTTCTCCTGGTTTTCTTGTGTCTACAACGACATCTCAGCCACATTCCTCATCGCATGGCGTCATGCGAGCAGTTTTTTCTTTCTCTCTTGTTGTGAGTGGGCTATGGGATGTGAGATCCAGGACGATAACCTCGATTTGTTCTTTATTTTGTTCTGGTAGTGTTTGCAATAGAGCTTGTTCAAGCTCTGATGCGGAACTCGGACGAGTGATGTTTGCAGGGGGTGTGGGTAACCGCCATTTGTTGGGTTCTCCATACCAAAATACAAGATAAATACCATAGCCATAAGTTTTTGGATCACGGACATATTTGTCAATCAATTGACTTTTCGCAGCACGCCAAATTTCTCTATGGAAATGTCGCTTGATTTCAATGGGCAGCCTCCAGGAGTTGAATTGAATCTGGATGTCTGCCCTTTTTTCGTCGGCATAATGTCCTTCAGGTTCGGCCACGATCTGCAAAGGCTGCAGTTTTACACGTAATTTATCCAGAAAACGATTGCGTCCATCCTCTTCAGGAATGGGTTCTGTTGGCTGGGAGTGGGAATTGATATTCCAAAATATTTTGTAACCGTCGGTATTTCCATGTCTGAGTTCATCGGCAATTGTGCGGATTTGATCAACAACCAATGCAAAGAGATCACCGGCCGAGGTGGGAGCTCCATTCATAACAACATTGAATATATCATGCAAATATTTTGATTCAACAAGTTTGTCGGTAAGCACCTGTTGATGCGATGCCAACGTATAGCGAATGCGGTTGTGCCATTTCTCTAGCTCTGGATTGTCCGCCATAGTGCGGAGAGCTTCCGATGCTTCTTGAGTGGGAATGGTGCCAATTTTATCAATCATATTCTGTATCAAGTAAGATATGTTGTCATGGTCTAATTCAAATGATGGCGGTATAAAATATTTTCCAAAGGTATTCACAAGCAGTAAATAGGCTGCAACGGGAAAAATAACGTCTGATAGCTTGTTATTTTTATAGAAGCTGCTGACATCTGAGAGAAATTGCATATACAGATCATTTTTGTTTGGATCAAGATCAGGATTAACGGGAAGGATGTGTTGTTGCAATTGTGGCCATACAGTTTGATCGAGCAGAAAAGCTGTAGCAGCCCATAGTGGCCATCTGTCATCAGATGGTTCAAAGCGAGAGATGGCTGCTTTTGCCAATTTCAGCAGCTCCTCTTTGTCGCCATAATGTATGGCAGCAGATAATAGTGGCTGCAGGTGCTCATTTATTAAATCTGGGCATTCCTGCAAAAGTGGAATGGCCACTCTTTGCGCCACTCTATGCCAAGGGGTTCCATTTGTGATTTGCCATAGAGTGCTGATATGGCTTTTATTCTGTTGCAATTGTGGTAGCCAGAATTCACGGCAAGCCTTTGCTGCCAGATCTGGTTTTTCTTGAATGATTGCTGAGAGCCATTGTGGTTTTTCGTTGTGCTGAGTATATCTCATCCTAAAACAGATTGCGGCTTGCAATGTTGCTTCTGGCAATTCAAATATATTTTGGCCTGTTTCATAGGTTAAGTCCACGCATGCCCTAATAATATATAATCTATAATCTCGCATATTTTCTACTTCCAACTTTCCTATTTCATTAGGTGTTGGACATTCAATAGTCCTGCCTAGTAAGAGGAGACCTTGTTCAGCCGCAAGTGCAATTCTCTCGTTTGTCGTTACTTTAATTCGCTCTCGTGGTGCGAGATTACGGGCAGCATAATGAAAATCAGCATGGTAAATGCGAGCTAAGTGCAAGAGTGTTTCATAATCAGAACCCTCGCGAATACCTTCCAATCGATTTGTTAAATAATTGATCATCTCCTCTTTTCTCTGATTGTCCGCCATGGTTCGTATTAACTCATCCGACTTCATTCTAAGATGGAAGACAGTAATTTCGTTTGCAATAACTAAGTCAACAAATTCCTTAAATTGTGAGTTTTGTTCTATAAAATTAAACAGTCGAACCAATTGAGGAGGCTGTTCAAGAGGTAATTTTAATAACTCTTTTGCCCCAATAAGAAAGAGCATTTTTGCAATATCAGCGTTCGGATAATGAGCTGATTGTTCCAGGCACCAATCCGGGAACCAATTCGGAATTGTATAATTTATCAATTTATACCAGAATGTGTAAATGTGTTGTTCTGGACGTGCAGGTGGACTGCTGTTTATCCATAAGAGAAACAGCTCTTTGACGGTTTCTGGTCTGGCTGATAGCCATGTGTGCAATCTTGAAGAAAATGTATTTATATCAATCAATGTGCAGCGAGTTGTTTCATCATTTTGGTGCATCAAAAGCCATTCAAAGAGTGTGTCAATCGGAATATTCTCTCCATTTTGTTCCAAAGTGGTAATTATTGCCTCGCATGCCAAGGCTTTCCATGTGTCAAATATGCCATCATCAGGCTCTGTATGTTGCGTTTTTTGTAGTAAAATGTTAGCGAGATTGTATAAATTCTCTTTAGAAGTATTTTTTACTAGTTCGTATGACAGGAATATATAGTAACTCCCTATAAATCTAGGTTTAGGGTGCGGAAGATGTATGCACAACTGATCTAGAGTTAAGTGACCAGGATACAGAGCCTGCAGCAAAACTCCTCTTAGCTCATGCTCTTTATCCTTATCAGGGTTGAGCTCCAACTCGTCTAATATGGGCAACAGCTCTTCTAACCGATCTGGATAATGCTTGACAAATGCCATGGCGGCGTATTTTAATAGATAATTTTTTGAGTGGTTGTTTTGTTTTATGAATGTTAACAGGCTCTCTGCTGATACGCTAATCTCTTTACCATGCCGAATAATTTGCAGAATGATGTCTACAAAGACATGGGAGTGCTTGTTGGGTTCTTGCAATATTTTCGTAAAACTCTTTTGCAAGCAGCAATCGGACAAACGCCCCAAAGGTATGTTTTTCCAAACTTGACGGAGGAGCCATTGATTTTCTTGATCCATAAATTCCATTTGATCCAACAGAATATTATTATTCGTGGTTGAGATTTCTGCAGGATCACCATAGTAGATCACTCCCAGAGGATCATTGCGAATGAAAAGAGCTGGGTCTACAGACAAACTGGCGACCCAGGCGTGCAACCCACGCAAAAAGCTGGGTACCTTTCCGTTATTGCTAGTCAACAGACGGCGCACACGTTCGGCAGGCAAGCCCTCGGCCATACGTTGTGCAAGAAATTGTGCCGCCAAATATTCCGCCATGGTGCGGTGCATATAGACGGCCTGTTCCGGGCCAGGATGGCGAAACAGTTTTCTTCGTGCCGCTTCCGACAATGGTAGATCGTTCTCCGGAAAGTGGTTGATAGCGATAAAACCCTCTCCTGCATTCTTCTCGTTGAGTGCCACACCTTCCAGATCGGTTCTCAGAATGATGAGGCAGAGCAAACCGGATGCCTGCAGCAGTCGGTTTGCGGCAAAATTTGTTCCAGTGCGTCGGTGCTCATCGTTATGTTCATTGATCAGAATCTCGCTGGCTTTTCTAAACAACTCTCTGCGACTGTTTGGCCATGTCTTGCCATCGCCCACTACGGTTAACAGCAGATTTAGACTGTATGGATTGTTCAACCACTCTTCGATACCATGTTCCTGAGCTTGCTGCATGAACTCACCAGCAGATAATCCCTTTTTAGTGACGATTTGCTCGATATCAGAAGATGACAAAGGATGCAATTGCACGACAGTGATTTTGTTGCTTGCTGAGGCATCCTGAAGATTTGTTTGATCATTTTCGCCATACCAGTCTGCAGTACGGCACGAAAGACGGAAGCGTGGGTTGTCCAAATCTTTCAGCTTGCCAATTATGCGATCCAATATTGCTCTACCATCGCTTTCTTTTGCTCGTTGTTCGTCCAAGCCATCCAGATAGAGCACCTTATCTGCATATTCATCTTTGTTTTCATTGCGTAAAAAAGCACGGACTTTGTAATAGTGTGCATTCTTTTCCTCACGGGCCGCTTGTATAAAACATTCAGTTTTGCCCATGCCAGGCTCACCCAGGAGCACAAACGCTGCTTCGGAAAAAAAGGCGGAGAGTGGGCTGGGTTGGGCTGTTGTATCGGTTTGCTCATCGGAAGTGATACGGGAAAAGAGGCGGGGAACGATAAACGGTTCCGCAGTAGATGCTGAGGACATGTTCTCTACCTTTACGGGGCTATTAGAGCAGATCATGTAAAAAATACAGTATAATCGATTGCTCTAGTTATTGGCAATCGGCATCATTGTTCCTCACAGGGCAAGCGCATTTGCCAATTTCCTCATTGTTGCCACAAGCGAAACTGTGCATGTCGGGCCTCCGCCCTCCCAAGGAGTGCCCCTTCGGGGCACAAATCGGTGCGGCGTGCGCGAATGCTACGCATTCGCTTTTGTGAAACGCCGCACATTATCAGCAGGGCTTTGCCCCATAAGCGTTAACCTAACATCCCCAGAGTTGCCATCTGACGCTTTCGTTTCCTTGGTGAATCAGCAAGCCATT
>NZ_RXIU01000167.1:0-2931 GCF_004217665.1 Candidatus Magnetaquicoccus inordinatus
CACCCCGCGCCGTAGAGAAGATAATTTCCACCTCTCTGGCCGAGGCTTTGTTCATCACCAGGGTGGCCAAATCGCTCAAGACATTGTCCAGGTGAAAAGGAATCATCTCCAGGGCCATTTTGCCGGCTTCAATCTTGGAAAAATCGAGCACATCGTTGATGATGTGCAGCAGGGCCTTGGCGGCACCATAAATTTTTTCCAGATAATCCTGCTGTTGGGGGGTGGTTTGGGTGTGCAGACAGAGATGCGAGAGGTTGAGAATGGCATTCATGGGGGTGCGAATTTCATGACTGATATTGGCGACGAAAAAGCCTTTGGCCTGATTGGCCACTTCGGCTTTTTGCCGGGCATTTTCCAGTTCCTGTTGTGAGGCTTTGAGGTCGCTGACCATTTTGCGAAAGGCTGAGACCAGATCACCAATTTCATCAGCGGTTTGCAGAGGGGACCAATCGATACGCTCTTCTCCTCTGCCGATACCCAATGCTGCCGTTTGCAGGCGCAACAAGGGGCGCACCAGGTTGCGATTGATGATCACGCCGATCAATACCAAGCCGAGAATGATGGTGCTGAGCGAAAACCATAAACCGATTTCAATTTGCTGAGCCAGGTTGCTCCAGGTATTGGCCGACTGGGCAGTCATCTCTTCTTTGGTATGCTTGATAAGCTGCATGCACAATTTTTTGATGGCAGAGACTTTACCTTCAAGCATCTGTGTCTGTTCATCGATCAAATGGTTATGATGCACCACACGCAAAAAATTTTTTTCATAGTCGGCAAGAGCATTTTGCAGGAGAGTCTGTTCTGAGACAGGGATGGTTTCTGCGCTGAAGCGTACATATAACTCCCGCAATATGTCGCGCAGTCGATGCAAATATTTTTCATTGCGGCGATTGAGATAATCTTTTTCATGGCGACGAATGGTCAAATAGCTGGTGGCAGCACCAGGAATTTTTGCTTGCAGTTGTTCAGGTTGTTCCAGCATCTCTTCCAGGGTATGCGCGGAGTGGCGCATGGCGCCTTGCAGGCCGGACTCTTCATCCAATCCTTTTTCCAGCCATAATTGGACCAATATCTGAAAAGAGTCATGAAAATTATCGATATTGGCGATTAATTGCTCCGTGTCCGCCACTCTGGCAAGATCACCGGACTCTTGATTTTTTAGTTTGAACTGCTCTGAGGAAGCGAGCGCCTCGGCAATCAAAAAGGCGATGACTTTTGGGGAGTTGATATAATCCTGCCACTCTTGGACGCGCAACATGGTCTCATAAATATTTTCTGCCAACTCCATCTCTTGCCAAAGTTGCGACATGTTTGCCTGGGCCTGATCGCGCGCTGTCATCAATATCTGATAATAGGAGAGCATCATTCCCAGCAGGATCACCGCAATGGAAATAAAGCTGATCAACAGTTTGGCCTGAATGGTATGACGCTGCCAGAACATGCGCTTTCTCCGCGGTGGGTTTGAATTCAGGAATGTATTTCGCTAAAGCGCTCTTTAATCAGAAGTATTTTTGGCAATTCCGCCAGGAACAGATGCAGCAGATGGGGATCAAAATGGCGGCCACTCTCTTGTTGCAGCCAGGCCAGCGCCTCTTCCAGGGGCCAGGCTTTTTTATAGGGTCGGGCGCTGGTAATGGCATCAAAGACATCGGCAATAGCGGAGATGCGTCCAACCAAGGGAATATCATTTCCCTGCAAACCACGGGGATAGCCGCTGCCGTTCCACTTTTCATGGTGGGTGTAGGCAATTTGAAAGGCCATTTTCAAGAGAGGGGAGTCCTCTTTGCCGATAATTTCCGCACCTATTTCGGGATGGTTGCGAATCTGCAAAAACTCCTCCTCAGTCAGTTTGCCCGGTTTGAGTAAAATATGATCGGGAATACCAATTTTACCCACATCGTGCAGGGGGGAGGCATTGAGCAGCAAGATGGTTTCTGCTTCACTCATGCCACAGGCAGCCCCCAGCAGTTGTGCATAATGGCTCATGCGCAAGACGTGCAGGCCGGTTTCGTTATCACGAAATTCGGCAGCGCGCCCCAGTTTGCGCACAATAGCCAACTGGGTCTCCTGCAGTTCGGCAGTGCGTTGCCGGACCTTCTCTTCCAGGCGTACATTTTCAAATTTGGCGTGATCATGAGCCTGTTTCAACTGCAGATGGGTTTTGATTCGTGCTTTGACCAGAGGGGGGCTGATTGGTTTGGTGATATAATCGACGGCTCCCAGAGCAAACCCTTCTGCTTCATCACTGGTTTCCCGGCGTGCTGTAACAAAAATTACTGGAATATCACGAGTTTCCGCACGCATTTTCAGGCGGCGACAGGTTTCATAGCCATCCATTTTTGGCATCATGATGTCCAGCAAAATCAAATCCGGCAAATCGCTCATGGCTATTTCCAGAGCACTCTCTCCATCCAGGGCGACACTGATTTCATAGAGATCGGAAAGCAGATGTACCAACAGATCCAGATTGGTCTTGGTGTCATCCACCACCAGGATGACCGGTCGATTCTCAGAGGTCACGATCGGGTTTCCTTGCATTATAGAGAGAGGGCGTGGTTTATTTTACATATATTTATAGTTTATTATGTTGGTTTTTACTGTATCATATTGTCATACAGTGTCACAACATTTTTTACTCCTGATTTTGATTAAAACGACGACTGAGTTCGTCGAGGATATCTTGCACGGTAAGGTTATGTTTACACAGCAACAGCAGGCAATGAAACCAGAGATCGGCCATCTCCTGGATCAAGGCGGGTGATGAGCCTGTTTTGCCGGCGAGGAGGGTTTCAATGGCCTCCTCGCCGATTTTTTGCAGAAGGCGATTTTCATCGCCTTGCAGGAGTCGTGCTGCATAGGAGTGTGCGGGATCGGCATGGCGCCGTTGCTGCAGACGTTGTTGCAGATCGGTCAGCAAGCGCTCCGGGCTTG
>NZ_RXIU01000167.1:3048-7933 GCF_004217665.1 Candidatus Magnetaquicoccus inordinatus
ACGATTTATTCACAAGCGCTCCGGGGTGGTAGCCGACACGGCAGGATTAAAGATTTTGTTGTTTAATCAGTTCGCTGCCTGGGACATAATAGCCCATTTTTTCCATGGTAAAGATGATGATCTCCACGGCGGTTTCCGGGGTCAGGCAATCGGAATTGAGGACCAGATCATAGTGTGCCCGTTGATGGGGGCAGCGTTTATAGAGTTCGCGGACATAGAGTTTGCGTTCGTTATCCACTTTGAAGATGCGCTCTTTGGCATCTTTCAATTTAATATTTTCCCGTTCGGCGACCCGTTGGGCACAGATCTCCAGGGAGCCTTCGATGCGCACGCGGAAGACTTTGGGATTGTTGGCCAGGACCAGGTGAGCGCCACGGCCAATGATCACGCCACCACCTTCGGCGATGGCGATGACGGTTTTGATCAAGCGGCGGTAGAAACCGGCCTGAGAGACCTCTCCTTTGGTGAACATGGCATGGATCCAATCTTCCAGGGGACCGGGTGCCCGTTCATCGATGAGGCTCATGAGATATTTATCTGATTTGGCTTCGCGGACGATGCCATCGAGCATGGAATAACCGAAGCAGGGAACGGTAAGGGATTCGGCGAGCAGTTCGGCAATTTGGCTGCCATTGGCGCCGAAGGAGCGTGAAACGGTGACTACCGGGCAACGTTTTTCCCGGTTACACTCTTCCACCCGTTTGGGGTCGAAGTAGGTTGACATAGAGATGCCTTGAATGCCGATCAACTTGCCCACGTGGAAGCCTCCGTTCCGCTAGGTGTCATGACGAAAAAGCGCAATTATTAAAGCAGAATCGACTTCCAATGTCAAGCGCGATAGAGCATTGTTCCAATTGGTATTGCGCTCAGCATGATTAGCAATTAATGGAATTGACAAGAAAAATTGCGCCAAAAGGTCATGCGCTGGCAAGGCCATTTTTTAACGGCAAGCGTCTGTCTGGTGTGTACTTTGTCTAAATATTTTTTTACAGTCGGTGTGCCAAGTGTAAAAAATAGTTTGTTACAATTCCTGTTTTGCCGTCTGCAATGCTGCTTTCTGCGATAAAACAATGTATATATTTGTAAAATAAAGAAAATATATCCTTTTACTGCCAGAAGAGCCCTGCCATCCTGCTCCCTTCCTCCTGTCTTGTTATGGTAAACCAGCTTGTTACTGTTTGTGATATGGAGAGAATCATCTTGAAAAATATTTGTATAACTTATTAATAATATTGAATAATTATTCATGGCATACAATATGCTTATATGTTGTCAAGGTCAAGGATACAGACCGATAGCAAGAGGGGAAATAATGCCGCAATCTCGGCTAATTGGTGCGGCGACGGTTTGACAAAAGGAGAGCAGAATGAAGGGAATGGCCATGTCAGCAAGTCGGGTTGTGCCGGGAGTGCACCGCTCGCAGAGCATCAGTGCACCAACCCCGTTTCATGATTTTCCCAAGGAAAAATTTTTTCGCCTGCGCAAGACAGTACCTTTTCTTTTGCCAACCTTGATCGCTGCCCCGGCCATTGCAGTGATTTTAATTGCCTATTCCATGGCCATGAACAACATCCATACGCTTTCGCACGACACTCTGCAACAAGGCAGCAACAAGGTGATGGATCGCATCACTGCCTTTTTGGATGCTGCCGCTTATACGGTGGCCATCAATGCCACCTTTATTGCTGCCGAGCGGAGTGATCATGATTTTAAAAGCGCCTTTGCCAATCTTTCCGAAACCGAGATCAAACGCCATCCCTATTTTCGTCTGATCTATTTTGGGGATATGCAAGGCAATCATCTGCTGCACAAGGTGGAGGAGAACGGTAGTGTGCGCATGCGTGTGATTGAGCGCTTGAATGATGCACAGGAGTCTCGGCAGCGTTTCAATGAAGCAGTGGCCTTGGCAGAGCGGGGAGAGCATGGGGAGCAGATTGAACGACTCTTGGCTTCGGTTCTCAAAACCACCTGGTGGCAAAAAGATGCTGGCGGTCAGTTGAGCATGCAAGGACAGGATCGGCGTAAAATATATGATCCGCGTCTGCGTCCTTGGTTTCAGAAGGCCAGCAGCAGCAAAACGATTCATTGGACAGATGTTTATGCCTGGGAAGAGCAGTATCAAAGTGCCCAGCGCTGGGAGAGCGGGATTACGGTCTCCTATCCGGTAGAAAAAAAGGGAGAGTTGTTGGGGGTAACGGCCATCGACATTGTTTTGCAGGATATTGTGCAATTTTTGCAGGGACTATCGCTCTCCGCCAACAGTCGCATTGCCATTTTTGATGAACAGGGGATGTTGGTGGCCAGCTCGGATCGTGAGCAACCTGTGGTCACTCTCCAATCTGGCGGCAGTACGCCACAACGTGTTGCCATGATGCAGTTAAAGGATCCGGCTTTGCTGGAGGCTTATCGACAATGGTTGGAAAAACGCAGCCGGGCGGTTCCGGCAAGTGAGACCAATGATCATATGCACCATTTTCAACACCAGAAGGAGGCCTATCTGAGCCACATTCAACCGTTGGTACCGCAATTTGGCTTGCGTTGGCAGCTCTTGGTTCTGGCTCCTGAGGCCGACTTTACGGCGGAAACCACCCATATGTTGATGTGGAGCATGCTCTTTGCTTTGCTGCTGTTGTTGCCATTGGCCTATATCGGCATCAAGTTGGGATATTTGCTCACTGCGCCGATCAACCATGTCATCCAGGATATGAAGCGTTTGGTGCAAAATGATCTGCGTCCTGGGCGGGAAGGTGTCACGCGCATTCAGGAGTTTGGTTTTCTCTCTTTTTTGTTTGCTAAAATGCGCAGCTCACTGCATGCGATGATTGGTGACATTTCCTCGCGCTCGCAAGTGCTGGAACAGTCGGTACAGAGCTTGACCAGCGAGTCGGAACGGGTCTCTTCCGGGATTCAGGTGGCCAGCAGTGCCATTGAACAGGTCACTACCCTGTCAGAAGGGGCCAATCGCAATATGCATGATGTGGCTTTGATGATGGAAGAGATGGAAGGCGAAATGAAGAATGTCATTCGCGAAATGCGGGTGATGTCCGATGATATGGGGGAGATTTCCGAATCTTCACGGGTATATTGTGCCAATCTGGAGGAGTTATCGACCTCCTCACACCATGCACGCAGCAATCTGGATCTCTTGGGCAGTGCGGTACAGGAGGCCAGTCAAGAGGTTTCCGACGCCACACGGGCAGTCGGTGAGATTTCTGACGCTTTACTGCATATTCGTCAGCAGTGTGACCGTACTGCAGAAGAGACCGAGCATGGGCGCCGCGAAGCGGATGCGGGACTGCAGTTGATCGACAATCTGGCCAAATCACTGGTTAAAATTGAGGATATTATCGAATTTATCAACGATGTAGCCGACCAGATTGACATTTTGTCATTCAACGCCCGCATTGAGGCTTCCAGTGCCGGAGATCTGGGGCAAGGTTTTGCTGTGGTTGCCAATGAGGTGCGTGATTTATCACAACACACCGCCCGTTCAGCAGGCACTATTGCCGAATCGGCACTGGAATTGAAAGAAAATTTTCAAGAAGTCAGCCATTTTATGCAGGATATGTCTGTGCGCATGAAGACGCTGAATCTGCATAACCAGGAGATCATGTCGGCGGTGGCAGTGCAGACAGTATCGATTGACAATATCCGTCAGACCATGGAGCAATTGAATAACAAGACTGAGCAAATCGCCTTACGCATGACCGGGTCTTTGGAAGGGGTTGGTTCAGTTTCTGCAACGGTGAGAGAATTGGCGCAATCGATTGCCGAAGTGACACAACATATTGTCAAGGCGACTGAGGATGTGGGTCGCATGGCACCACTGATTGATCAAACCACTCGCCAATCCTGGGATATGTTTATGCGTGTGGAAGAGACGGCGCGCTCCTCCAATGGCATCAACAGTGAAATGGCGGTGGTGCGGCAGATGATCGATGATCTGCAACAGTTGGATGGACAGGTTCGCAACAGGGCCGACTATTTGGCAGGGATGGCGTCGCAGATGAAAGAGGAAGTGTCGGTATTTCACATTTGATTCTCCAATGGCAAGGGAGGGAGGCCGAATTGGTGCGCATGGATATTGAGCACGAAAAAGATGTACTGATTGAGGATATTGTTCAGGTTTTGACCCGCAAGATTGAAGATTTACAGTTGCATCACAAGCGCTTGCAGACATTACAAAATCTGACGGTGATCGGTTTGTCGGATACTGATTTGCGTACCCAAATGTCCAGTGCTTTGGATGTCATCCTCAAGGAGTTTGCTCCCTTGTTGCGTACCAAGCAGAGTGGGGCAATTTTTCTCTGGGACAGACCGCGTATGGAGCTGCAGTTGGTGGCGCATCGCCAATTCAGTCAGGAGCATCAGCAACGTTGTTCCCGATTGGCGCCTGGAGAGTGTTTGTGCGGGATGGTGGCGCAGACACGGGAAAGGCTGTTTGCACAATGTCAAGATAATCGTCATACCATCAGCGTCTCAGGGGTTGCCCCGCATGGTCATTGCATTGTGCCGATTATGACCGGACGACGTTTATTGGGCGTATTAAATCTCTATACCGATCCCGATCATGTGCCGACCGAAGAGGAGAAGGTGCAATTGGATTCGATTGCCAACTTGTTGTCGATTTTAATCAAATCGGAGCAAGGGCGGGCTATGGATATGCTGCAGGCCACCCGGAGTTGGCGGCTCAGCCAGCGGGTGAGTGCTGCCAAGGGGCTGGATATGCTAGAGGTAAGCAGTAAATTGGCCCGTTTGTTGGCCAAAGCGACTCCAGATTATGCGCGTTATGTGGTGGCGCTGGAGGAGCTATTGGTCAATGCCATCGAGCATGGGATTTGTGGCATCTCTTGTACAGAGAAGACCGATCTCAAAGGGGGAGTCA
>NZ_RXIU01000168.1 GCF_004217665.1 Candidatus Magnetaquicoccus inordinatus
GGGTCCAGGGATGGAATCCCTGGGATTTTGCTTTTAATCTTTTGCCTTTGGCGCGCTTTTCAAACCAAGCCGACGCGCTCTTTGCGTCGGCTTAAGCGCCTAATGGAAGCAAGCTGTGGGCATTGGCGCGCATTTTTTGCGCCAATGCCCACAGCATCCCCATGGGGGTAGAGCTGGCGAGCCAGCACGAACCTGAATAGTTACAAAACAAAAAAACAAAACCCCAGAGGCTCCGCCTCAGGATTCCGCCAGGGAGGTGCCATCCCTTGACCCACAGTTATTTTTTGAAGGTGAACAGCTACGCATGATCGACACGCACTGTCATTTGGATCATCCCTCCTTTGCTGCCGATCGCGCGCTGGTTTTGCAGCGCAGTATAGATGCGGGCATCAGGCAATGGATCATTCCGGCCATTGTCTTACGCCATTTTTCCGCCATGCAGGCCCTGCAAACAGCGCACATCCATCTTGCCTGGGGACTACATCCTCTTTTTTATGCAGAACATCCTGAAGATGCACTCAACCAACTGGCCGAATGGCTGAGCCATACTCCGCCTCTTGCGATTGGTGAAATCGGCTTGGATGGCTTTGCGCCCCCTGCCTCACAAGATCAGCAGATGCACCTTTTTTGCGGACAATTGGCGATGGCGCAATCCCTGCGTCTGCCGGTGCTGCTGCATGTGCGCAAATGCCATGAAGAGGTGTTGGGAGTGTTAAAAAAAAGCGCTTTTGCCTATGGAGGAGTTGTCCATGCCTATAGCGGCAGTTGGCAACAGGCAGAACGTTATCTGGAAAGAGGGTTTTGTTTGGGAATTGGCGGCGTGGTGACACGCCCCCAGGCGACCCGTCTGCGCGAGATTGTCAGTCGTGTCGCCGATCATGCTTTGGTTTTGGAAAGCGATGCGCCCGATCTGCCCCCAGTCGCCTGCTCTGGGCAACGCAATGAACCCGCTTTTATCCGCCACACCGTGGCCACTCTGGCGCAGTTGCGCAACTGCTCTGCAGACAGCATTGCGGAAAGCACTACCGCAAACGCCCGCAGAATATTATCCTTGCACCCCTCAAATCACATGCCACCCCAGGAGTAGCCATGGAAGATGCCCTCTGTTCCGGCCTGCATGAACGTACCCGCATTTTGATCGGCGAGACGGGAATTGAACGTCTGCAACAGACCCATATCCTTTTGGCCGGCTTGGGTGGTGTCGGCGGCTATGCTGCAGAGGCGCTCGCCAGAGCAGGCGTGGGACGCCTGACCCTGATTGATCATGATGTGGTCTCCCCCTCCAACCTGAATCGACAGCTTCCCGCCACCCTGCATACTCTGGGCAAAAAAAAGGTGCATCTGATGGGCGAACGGCTGGCCAGCATCCATCCGCACTGTCAATTGGAGCTGCTCGATCTCTTTTTGCACCCCGACAATATTCCCGAACTGCTGGATAGAACACAACCTGATTGGATCCTGGATGCCATCGACTCGCTGAACTGCAAGGTCAACCTGCTGCTGTCGGCACAGCAACGCGCCATCCCGGTCGTCAGCAGCATGGGAGCCGGTGGCCGTTTGGATCCGACGCAGATTACCGTGAGTGATATAATGGACACTACGAATTGCCCTCTGGCACGTGCCGTCCGCCTGCGCCTGCGCCGTCGCGGAGCCCAGCGGGGCATTCTGGCCGTCTGGTCACCCGAACTCCCCCGCCCTCCTGCTGCACCGGAGGAAAACGAGCGCGGACGCAGCAGGGCAGTCAATGGCACCATCAGCTATCTGCCCGCACTGTTTGGCATGACACTGGCGGGATTGGCTATTCAGGATCGTTTGCAAGAGAAGCACTCAAAAGGTTGAGTGCAAACCAGCTCCTGGTGGGGGTGTGAACACATATTGAGCAATCTCCTGCAGGGCAGGAACATCCAGAAGACGAACATGCTTGCCGGTGACGTTTAACAGCTTTTTGGCCTGAAAACGTTTGAAGGTACGACTGACCGTCTCCATGGAGATACCGAGAAAGTTGGCGATATCCTGGCGCAACATGGCCAAACGGAACAGCTCTCCGCCAAAACCATGCCTGACATAACGCTCGGAAAGATTGAGCAAAAATGCTGCCAGACGCTCATCGGCACTCTGTCTGGCCGAAAGAATAAATTGCTGTTGCTGTTTGGCGAGATGAACCGCCAAAACATGAATCAGTTGCTCTTGAAAATGGGGAAAACGATCCCCCAACAGATCGAGCTGATTGAGAGGCAACCAGCAGACCTGGGTATTTTCCAGAGCCACGGCTGTCGATTGATAATGGGTGGTCCGAATTGCCTCCAAACCGAGCAGTTCACCCGGCAAATAGAAGCTCAAAATACGTTCTGATTGCTGTGGCGTGGTCAGGTAGGTCTTGACCCCCCCCTCCTTGATGGCATAGACCCCATGAAAGGGTTGCCCTTCCCGAAAGACACTCTCCCCTTTGGGAACCGGACGTTGGCGAAAGAGAAAGATTTGCGCCAATTCCAGAGGAATTTCGTTAAATAACTGCAAAAACCCATGAAATTCACAACGTTCGCAGGTCACTTCATTGCGCCGTGGCGTCCGAATGGCGATTATCCGCTCTGCCATACCCGAAGCAACCGATTTTTCAGTTAGGGACACGCCGAACTCCCACTTTCGCTCATTTGGAGTGAATCCAGAGAAGGAATAGTATCAAGACCACGTCATGACAGGCGGGCTCGGCGCTACTCCCCATTTGATGACACTCTACTGCTTCCTGGTTAACCTTGCAAGGGCTCTACCCTACATAACGCAATAACAGACGACAGCCACTTAACTTTGTTGTTTGTTTTGTCTGCAGGATACCCTACCATTCCCTATAGAAATCCAGTTTTTCAATGTTCAACAGAACAAACAACACAACCGTGAATTGCGCTTGAAATAGAGGTAACAGACTAGTACACTTTCTATAGTTTTGTCACAGAGAGGGAGTGAAGATTCCATTGCAGCAGCAGATTTTTATTGAGGAAATGGATGAGCGCCAGCAAACAACAGTTGTTTGAAGAGTACTTGAACGAAACAAGCAGTCGCGGCATTCTACTCACTGATGAGCATGGTAATATTATACATATCAATCAAACCTTTTTCTCCTTGCTTGGCCTGCCGTGGCGCTATACGGAGAGCACACTGCTGAGCGATTTTTTGCAGGAGTTGCCCCTACAGAAGGAGTGGCAGGGCGTTCGACAAGAGATTTTTTTACAACGAATCTCAGCAATCTGCAACCGATCCTATCAACAAATTGAGCTGTTTTTTCGCCCAGAACGCTGGCTGCAGTGGACCGGCAGAGAGATGTCAAAGGGTGGCTATGCCTTGACGGTCAGCGATGTGAGCCGACTGCATCTTGTCATGAACGCCACGCAACAATCGAGTAAAAGCACCATTAAATCGATGGCAGACATGGCGGAAAATCGTGACAACAACACCGGAGAACATGTCTTGCGGGTGGCGCGCATGACCCATGAACTGGCTTTGGATCTGCTGCAAGAAGGAGTTTTTGCCGATGAGCTGGATGAATCGATGCTGCTGCATCTGGGTCTTTCCAGCATGTTGCACGATGTCGGCAAGGTAGCAGTTTCCGATGGTATTTTGCTCAAACCGGGAATTTTGAGCGCCGATGAGCGCCGGGTGATGCAAACCCATGCCGAAGCGGGACACCGGATGATTCGCAAAATTCAAGACACCCAGATCAATTCAGAATATTTTGCCAGTGCGGCGCTGATTGCCCTGCACCATCATGAATGTTGGGATGGCAGTGGTTATCCCCATGGCTTGCTGGGCGAGGAGATTCCAGTGGTGGCCCGCATCGTAGCGGTTTCTGATGTGTTTGACGCCTTGACCTCCTGGCGTCCCTACAAAGAGCCATGGGCAGAGGAGCGCGCAGTACAATTTTTGCGCGAAAAGTCGGCTAAAATGTTTGATCCGCGCATCGTCGAGGCGCTGCAAAGAGTGTTACACTACCGCCGGGAATCGCAACGGATCTCATGGGACAACAGCATGAGCGTCGGTGACGCCACCCTGGATAATGATCACCATATATTGATAGATCTGATCAACCAATTGGGACGTGCGCATGATCGGGAAGATGGCATTGTAATGGAATTTGTTGTAGACGAACTGTATAACTATACCGTCCGCCATTTTCAACGTGAAGAGGAGTATATGCGTCGTGGTGACTATCCACACCTGCAGACACACCAATCTTTGCATCAACAGTTTGCCCAACGGGTCGTCAATATCCGACATCAGTTTTTTCGTAATTTTGATCCGGCATTGGTCGATGACTTGACTGATGTGTTGGGAGAATGGTTACAAAAACATATTTTAGGCGCAGATAAAGATTATCAATCCTTTTTTGCCCCCAACCCCTCCTGAACTGTGACAGGGAATCGCTCCACATGAGTGCAGCATTTACACAATATTTGTTGGATATTGTCGGACAAATGGACTATCTGGCCATTTTTTTGTTAATGGCTGCCGAGAGCTCTATTTTGCCCGTACCTTCAGAACTGGTCATGATTCCTGCAGGCTATCTGCTGGCACAAGGAAAACTGAGTCTGGCTGGCATCACCCTGGCCTCCTCTTTGGGCAGTCTGGCTGGTTCATTGGGCAGTTATTGGCTGGCGCTTTGGCTGGGACGACCTTTGCTGTTGCGTTATGGTCGCTTTTTTTTAATCACCCCAAAACATCTGAAACAAACGGAACGCTTCATGGCGCGACACGGTGAAATCTCCATTTTTACCGGTCGTTTTGTCCCTGGAGTGCGCCATCTGATCTCCATGCCTGCCGGTCTGGCACGCATGTCTTTATTGCCCTTTTTGCTCTTTACCGGTGTGGGCTCCACACTGTGGAACCTGATTTTGCTGGCCCTCGGCTATCTGCTGCACGAACAACAAAACTGGCTGGAACAGCATCTTTCCTGGATTGCAGGCGGTGCCCTGCTCTTTGCCACCACTATCCTGGCACTCTATCTGCTCATCCAACGTAGTCGTCGAAAAAGCTCGTTCGGCGAAGCGTAAAAATACTGGATTTACCTCTGGTGAATCGGTTAGGATACATTATAGTTTGAGTTGCAGGATGCTCGACAACATATCGAACCATGACAAAGATTGACAAATTGTTAGCACCCGGTCTCAACCAAACCAATTTTCTCCGTGCGGAACGTTTATTTGGAGCTTGAAATCCATGGCAACCTCTCTACCAGGCGGATCTTCGCTTCCCTCCTCCGGGAAACCTGCCGTTGCGGCCAAAAGTCAACCAAGCAAACCGGCTGCTGATGTTCCTGAAGAAGAGCTGCCCTCCATAGAAGAGATCGTTGAGCTGGAAGAGGAGCTCCAGGAAGAGCGCCGCGAAAAAAACCAGAAAGCTCTCGAAGAGATCCGCAAGAAAAAAGAGGAGGATGAACTCCTCGGTAAAACCAAAAAAATTCAAAAGGTCGATCTCTCGCAAATTCGCCCTTCTGGAAGCAAACAGCAGCGCAAGGGTGGATTGCCGGAACATATCGCGGCCCTCCCCAAAGATCATCCCATCCGCCTCAAATGGGAAAAAGGGTTTCGCCAACGTTCAGACGGCTCCTGGGCCAAGACCGCACAACCCATTGATGAGGATTCTGGACGCTCCTTGGCCGAATGGGCCAAATTGGTGGGCATCTCTTTAGGCAGCATCCTCGCCGTCATTGCCTTCCTGAAGGGGGTTGACTCCTACCGGGACTCTTTGCAAAAAAAACGTGATGAAGTGGTAGATGTCATCACCAAGAAGGGCTTCGCCCTCGATGATCCAGAGGTGCGCGCCGTCTACGTTGAGGCATCCAACAGCTTCTGGCTGCCCTCCATCGAAAAATTGCTGGAAAACATCAAAAGAATCCCGCGCAAACTGTTGGAACCCTTTGCCCAAAATCCAGAACATGGCAGCTATGTGGATTATATACGTCGGCATGGCAAGCCTTTTGACGAACGCGAAGCCATCGAATGGCAAACGCGCATGATGCGCAAGCCAGCAGAATAACTATTTATCCTGTTCGCTTACCTCCCCAGAGAGCTGGTATCGCTTCCTGAGAGCGGCACAACTCTTGCCGTGCCGGGATGCCGTACTGCTGGCAACACTTTTCTCGGTCGAAGAGTTTGTGCAAAGATTGTGAGCAGCAGATATTGCGGCAAATCAAGGGTAAGTAAATAGATATAGCAAACAGATAGGCGAAAAGCGAACCAGCCCGCATCGCCGCCACAGATCTGCACAGTAGATCTGTTCATAGGCGCAAAGACACTTTGGCCCACGAATCAGCACAAGACCTAATCGGTTGTTCGTTCGTTGATTTTTCCCGTTGACATGCTGTGAACGGTTGCATAGCATGCGTCGAGGTGTGTGTACTTTTTGGCTGACACTTGAATCGTCCACAGTTGAGTGTGGCGGTGCCCAATCCTGGGACGAGACATGCTATGGCGGAACAAACAGCAAAAACTGAAGAAGGCCGATCTAAAAAAGCCGCTGAGGAACCAAAAAAGCCGAAATGCCCTACTTGTAAAAAGGGTACGCCGCTGTGGTTCATCTCCTGGGCTGACATGGTGACTTTGTTGCTGTGTCTCTTCGTGATTATCGTTGCCTACTCAACCCAAGAAAAAGGGCGCTATTTGACCCTGGCCGGTTCGATGCGTGATGCTTTCGGGTCAAAAAATCCCGATGAGAGCATGCCGCCCATTGCCAGAGGCTATCATTTGGTCAACATGAATTTCCAAATGAAGATTACCCTGGTGCACATCGCTGAACAGGCCCAGGAGGTACTCTCAGCACAAATTGAGCGCGACCAGGCCAAAGTCATCAGCGATGATTCCGGCATACTGATTCAAATGGATAAAAATATTCTGTACCAGGCCGGCAGCGCCACTCTGCGCGAACCGGCACAGGCTTTATTGATGAAAATTGCTAATATTATCACCCTGCTGCCCAATACAGTCGAGATTCGTGCCCCTGGCAGAGATGCGCCGGGACAACCCTTTGATTGGGAAAAAGGAATGAGTGAAGCTGCGGCCATTGCGGCTCTCTTTGAACAGCAGGGAGGGATTATGTACAATCGCATCCAGGCAACCAGCATGGTGGCCACTGATAAGGATAAAGAGGGAACGACTACTGCTCCCCGTAAGGATGTGATCGAAATTAAGATTATGAAAACTACCAATCCAGAAGAGTAGTTTTTATATTGGTTTGTCGGTTCTGCAACTGGGTTGTGCATCGCGGAAGGGGTCAATAGATGGATATTGCAACTATTATCGGGCTTGTCGTCGGTGGCGCCGTTGTGATCGGTCTGATGGGACACAATATCGGACTGTTCTACAGTACGCATGCCCTGATCGTTGTGTTTGGGGGGTTGTTGGGAAGCACTTTCGTCAAATTTGGCATGGAGGATATTAAATCCTCTGGCAAAATGCTGAAAAAGGCCTTCGTGGTTTCTCATGAAGATCTGAAAGAGCTGATTCGACAGATGGTTGATATTTCCAATATTGCCCGCAAAAATGGTCTGTTGGCTCTGGAGAAGGTCAAGGTTGAGAATGAGTTTTTGCAAGCGGCTTTGCAACATTGCTCCGATGGTGTAGATCCCAAGTTGATGAAAGAGGTGCTCACCAAAGAGATTGAATATATGGCTG
The DNA here is from genome assembly GCF_004217665.1 of Candidatus Magnetaquicoccus inordinatus. Lineage (GTDB taxonomy): Bacteria > Pseudomonadota > Magnetococcia > Magnetococcales > Magnetaquicoccaceae > Magnetaquicoccus > Magnetaquicoccus inordinatus. The sequence continues at coordinate 7,662 of NZ_RXIU01000168.1, forward strand.
AGCGGCATCATGTGGGTATCGTCATGTGGGAAAGTATGGGTGAAGCAGCCCCGGCCTTTGGCATGGTAGGAACATTGGTGGGTATGGTGGAAATGCTCTCCAACATGAGTGATCCATCGGCTATTGGACCCTCCATGGCCACAGCTCTGCTGGCGACCATGTATGGCGCTATTGTGGCCAATGCGGTGACCATCCCCATAGCCATCAAGTTGCACCATTACAGCAAAGAGGAACAGATGAAGTGTCAGTTGATT
>NZ_RXIU01000169.1 GCF_004217665.1 Candidatus Magnetaquicoccus inordinatus
GCGCATTTTTGCGCCAATCCGCACAGCATCCCCATGGGGGTAGAGCTGGCGAACCAGCACGAACCTGAATAGTTACCAATTACCTGCAAAAACAGGCGTGCCCCGGTAAAAATACGCATTATAATATACGCACTTACCGGGGCACTGATCTTGACATACCCGCAGGCGGCAGGATTCACAACATGCTCAAGGAGCAGGGAGCTCCCTTGCTGCCACGCGCTCACCAGTTACACCACACCGCAAACGCGCCATGCAAGAAAGGAAAACTCACACACACACAACAGCACTCGACAACAGCAAGGGAAGATTGTGCAACACTACCCAACCTGAGCAAGCCTTACTGCATGTGACTGCTGTCATCCGCAACCGTCATGCCACGTGGCAAAGTGTGTGCGATACCCTTATGACAGTCAATGCAGGTTTTATTCTGCGCAAAGCCCCGCTCGTGAAAATCAAAGGCGCGGATGCCCTGGCGGGTAAAGTCCATCGAGTTAAAGTTATGGCAGTTGCGACACTCGCGGGAGTCGGTCTTTTTCATCGCCTCCCAGACATGGCGCGCCAACTCCAGACGTTTGCGCTCAAATTTTTCTGGGGTATCAATCGTACCCAGCACCTTATGCAGCAACTCGTTGCTCGCCTGAATCTTGCGCACCACCATGTGTTGCCACTGACGGGGCACATGGCAGTCAGGACAGGTGGCACGTACCCCCGTGCGATTGGCATAGTGAATGGTGTCACGATACTCCTTGAACACATTCTCTTCCATTTCGTGACAGGAGATACAAAACTGCTCGGTGTTGGTAACAGCCAGCGCCCACTGGAAACCACCCAAGAAAATCACACCCAATCCCAAAAAGGTAAACAAAACCGGCCAGGTTTTCCTTTTCGCAAGATCCGCAATTGCCTCAAACAAATTCATGGCAGTTTCCTTCTCTAAATGTGGCTGAACCGCTTAAATCATCAATCCCAACTTATTTGATGGCTTCGACCGGTTTGAAGGTATTCTCTACCAAAGGAGGCGCATCCTTTTGGGGGACATGACACTGTGTGCAAAAATAGCGCTGGGGCGAGACATCCGACATTTCCGAACCAAAACGGTTACGAAAATGGGTCAGGCTGATTTTGGTCGCCCGTGTCTCTTTGGCTTTGCTCCAACTGTGGCAGGTCATACACTTGTTCTGCCGCATATCAATTTTGTAGCTCTCAATCTGATGCGGCACAAGCGGTGGCTGCTGGAGATAGGCACGCGGCAAAGCATGGCTGTCCGGCATCCATTTGGTCAGCTCAGGGCTCCGTTCGGCACCATCGAGAGGCACCCCTCCCCGCAAACCTGTCACATCTCCCGCCTGGGCTGGGGTTATACCTGCGCATGCAAGGATTACCATCATGAAAATCATCCTTATGCTCGGCAACTTCCGTTTGATCATAGCGCCACCCTCGATTTGTTGGGTAAATGAAAGGCGAATTGGTATACATCCTCCGGACACACATCGATACAGCGTCCGCAATTGGTACATTGCACATCTGTGATCGTCGGTCCGATCCCCCGTTCGGCCCCACGCAGGGGCAGATCGATCACCTGTGGTTCTGGACAGACCTTGTAACACTCCCTGCAGTCGGTACATACCTCTCTCCGGGCGGCATCCACACGCAGCAGACTGACATGGGAGAGGAGGCTATAGGCCGCGCCAGTAGGACAAAGACGTCCACACCAGCCATGCGGGCTGACCAGCAGATCGAAAAAAAAGATTCCCAGTACGACCAGGAGCCCCAGCCAAAGACCGAAAATCACGCCCCGATGCAGCAAGGCAACCGGGTTGATCCACTCCCAAAGCAACGTTCCTGATCCGGCGGCCAGCAGCAGCACCAGCACCAGCACGCCAAAGCGAATACTGCGACTGCCCCGCCAACCTTTGGTAATTCCCATGCGTCTGCGCAACCAGGAGGCCAAATCGGTCACCATATTGACGGGACAAACCCAGGCGCAAAAAAACCTGCCGCCCAGCACCCCATACACTCCGACCACCAAGAGCACTCCCAGAGCCACTTGCAATGCTGGCACACCCTGCGCTGCGACCACCTGGGCAAAGAGCAACAAATCGGTCATGGGCAGCGTTTCCAGAATCAGACTGGCAGAAAGATTGCCTTGAATGATCCAAATTCCGGCCCAGGGGCCCAGCAAAAAGAGCAGGAGCACCAGCATCTGGCTGAGTCTGCGCCAGAACAACCATTGGTAGAAACGCCACCAGGCTCTTTGCGGTTCGGTTGCGGAATGGTGCGGAGTCAACACGCTTATTCTCCTGGTCTGCGCACGGGAAAGTGCATCAATTCCGGCACCAGAGGGGCTCCGGCTTTCTCCTTCTCCTTCCACCCCAGGCGATAATGGCTTCCCAACTCACCTTTCACCAACTCTCTGGGAAAAACCCGTATGGCCGCCTCGGTCAACACACAACCCTTTTCACATTTGCCACAACCGGTACAGTGTGCCGAATCGACCACTGGCAAAAACAGTGCATGGCTACCGCTGCGCGTATTGGGACGCATCTCCAGACGGATGGCTTTTTGCATCACCGGACACACCTGAAAACAGACCTCACAGCGCATCCCCAAAAATGCCAGACAGTTTTCTTGATCGGCCAAAACCGCCAGTCCCATGCGCGCCTTGGTAATATCCTGCAGCGACGGATTCAATGCTCCAGAGGGACAGGCCTTGACACAGGGAATATCCTGACACATTTCGCAAGGAATATTACGGGCCCGAAAAAAGGGCGTTCCCGTGGCGACACCGTTTCCTACATCAGCCAATTCCAAGGTGTTATAGGGGCAGGCACGTACACACAATCCACAGCGCAGACAGGCTCCCAAAAACTCTTTCTCTGGCAGTGCACCTGGAGGACGCAAGGTCACAGAGGTTTTGGCCTCACTGCTGCGCACATGCAGCCAGAGCAGCAATCCAGCCAGCGCCAGCTTGACCATCCGTCCACCACTCTCTTGCAGCAACTCCCGCCGCGTCAGCCCGGAGAGCCATGAATCGCCCTTTTCCCCCCCTTTTTTTATTACCCCCTTGCGCGTGCGCTGCTGTTCCCCGCTTTTTTCACCATCCGTGCCCATCTTTTATCCATTTTCTGCCGCCATCCTTGGTGGCATGCCCCCTTAGGCAAAAATATCCCGCTCCTCAACCAAGGCTCGCCCCCCTCCAGATACCACCAAGCCATACCCTTTCCTGCTATAACCTGCGCGCATTCGCCCCAAATACCCTGAATACTCTGCGGCAAAACCTCCCCAACGGTCACATAGCATAGGCTGAGCTGCTCGGCTCTACACCCTGTCTGCAGCACTGCTGGAGGCGAGCAAAAGCCAGCGTTAGGCTTTGACCACTTTGACAGCACACTTTTTAAAATCGGTCTCTTTGGAGATCGGGCAGGTGGCATCCAAGGTCAATTTGTTGACCAGCCGCGACTCGTCAAAGAAGGGAATAAACACCAAACCTTCTGGCGGACGGTTGCGCCCTTGGGTCTCCACCCGAGCCAGCATCTCCCCACGACGAGAGATGATTTTTGCCACCATACCCCGTTTCAAGGAGCGCCGTTCTGCATCTGCCGGATGAATAAAGAGTTGGGCATCTGGCACAGCCCGGTGCAATTCCGGCACACGACGGGTCATGGAACCGGAGTGCCAATGCTCCAAAACCCGACCGGTGGTCAGCCACAGATCATACTCTTTGTCGGGCGATTCGGCGGGAACCTGGTAAGGCAGAGAAAAAATCCACGCCTTGCCATCCGGCTTGCCATAAAAACGCAGCTTTTCGCCCTCTTTCACATAGGGGTCATAGCCCTCCCGGAAACGCCACAAGGTCTCTTTGCCACCGATCACCGGCCAACGCAGGCCGCGTACCCGATGGTAGACATCAAAATCGGCCAGATCATGTTTATGCCCACGACCAAAAGCCGCATACTCTTCAAACAAACCCTTCTGCAGATAAAAGCCAAAATGGTTGGATTCGTCGTTTTGGAACCCTTGTTGCAGCTCGGTCAAAGGAAACTTGTTGACCTGTCCATTGGCATAGAGCACATCAAACAGCGTTTTGCCCTGCAGCTCCGGCTTTTTGGCAATCAACTCCGCCGGCCAAACCTCCTCCACCTTGAAGCGCTTGGAAAACTCCACCATCTGCCACAGATCGGATTTGGCCTCGCCTGGCGCCTTGATCATCTGCCGCCAAAACTGGGTACGCCGTTCGGCGTTGCCATAGGCACCCTCTTTTTCCACCCACATGGCCGTGGGCAGAATCAGATCTGCGGCCATGGCAGTCACTGTCGGATAGGGATCGGAGACCACCACAAAAGCCTCTGGATTGCGATAACCTGGCAATCCCTCTTCATTCATATTGGGTGCAGTCTGCATATTGTTGGTACACATCACCCAATAGGCATTGAGTTTGCCATCCTTCAGCATGCGATGATGCACCACCGCATGATACCCCGGTTTGTCGGGAATGGTTCCCTCAGGAAGATTCCACAGCTTTTCTGTCAGCGCCCGATGATCTTTATTGGTCACCACCATATCGGCAGGCAGGCGATGGGAGAAGGTGCCCACTTCACGTGCTGTACCACACGCCGATGGCTGCCCGGTCAGAGAGAAAGGCGAGTTGCCCGGTTCGGAAATTTTTCCGGTCAAAAGGTGCATGTTATAGATCAGGTTGTTCATCCAGGTGCCACGGGTGTGTTGGTTGACACCCATGGTCCATAAAGACATCACCTTTAATTTGGGATTGGCATAGAGCTCGGCCAGCGCCAGCAGCTCCTCTTTGGGCACCCCAGTGAGGGTACTGGTTTTCTCCAAGGTATATTCCGCCACAAAGGCTTTATACTCCTCGAAAGAGCTGGGAGCGCTGACATTGGGATCTTTGGCATCCGCCGCCTCTTTTTCCAAGGCATGGGTAGGACGCAGACCATAACCAATATTGGTCACCCCTTTATGGAAGGCGACATGGCTGCTGACAAAAGCCTCATTGACCTTGCCTGACTGGATAATATGGTTGGCGATATAGTTGGCAATGGCCAAATCGCTCTGCGGTTTAAAAACAATGCCCAGATCAGCCAAATCAAAGCTGCGATGCTGGTAGGTGGAGAGCACCACCACTTGGCAATTGGGGCGGGTCAAACGGGTATTGGTCAGACGCGACCAAAGCACCGGGTGCATCTCCGCCATATTGGAACCCCAAAGCACGAAGACATCGGCATGCTCCAAATCGTCATAACAGCCCATCGGCTCATCAATACCGAAAGTGCGCATAAAACCGGCCACTGCGGAGGCCATGCAGTGCCGTGCGTTGGGATCGAGATTGTTGGAACGGAAACCCGCCTTGAACAGTTTGGCCGCCGCCACACCCTCCCAGATGGTCCACTGCCCGGAACCAAACATACCCACCGTGCTCGGTCCACCCTTTTTCAGAGCAGCCTTATATTTTTCGGCCATAATATCGAAGGCTTCATCCCACGTGACCGGAACAAAATCACCCTCTTTATGAAATTTGCCATTTTTCTTGCGCAGCAACGGCGTGGTCAGACGATCCGAACCATACGGAATTTTCGAGAGAAAATAGCCTTTGATACAGTTCAAACCTTTGTTGACCGGGGCATCAGGATCACCCTGGGTTGCCACAATACGGCCATTTTTGGTACCCACCAACACGCTGCACCCTGTACCACAATAACGACAAGGAGCCTTATCCCAACGAATATCCTCCTCTTGCGGTGGCGATTGACTGTCGGCTAGGGCAGGAATGGCCACGCCCGCTACCGATGCGGCAGCGGCAACAGCGTTGATCCTGATAAATTCGCGTCGGGTTAGCTTCACAGTACCATCTCCTTGCTGTGGGGGGCAGATGCTTCCTCAAAATGCTGATAGATCAGGTCGGCGCTCAAGACGCCGTCGGTATGTTTGATTGTCGTAAGCAGATCGGCCAAAGGTTCAAATTCTGCACCTTCCAGGGTCACCACCAATTTACCCACCTCGGAAACATGATGGACGACCACGCCGGGCATGGTCGAAATTACAGAGGCAACCTCCTGCAGTCGTTCGGGATATACCAGAACAACGGCACTGGCCAGGGCAAAGGAAGTTGTCTCTTCCATCATGCCGGATCCACTCCTTTGTAGCAGCACACATCAACCAACTCCTAACCTGCCGTGTATAATATTCGGGAACAGCCGCATTAAAATTAACATAGATCAACTTTCCCGCATTTTTCGCTTTTTTCTTGCAAAAATAACTTGGGCAAAAGGCTTGTCTGTATTTTTCCTTGTTGTTAGGCACAGTGCCGAACTGTTCCAGGTTGAGCAATTTTCTCAACACAGGCGACAAAAGCTGTTACTGGCTCCGTCCATGTAGGCAAGAGCGACGCAGAGTCGGCTGACAAACAAAACAGACTGGCATAAAACCCAGGTCAACATACCCTACAAAAAGGAAAAAAAGATGCGCAAATTGGCAATGAGCTTGGCTGTCTTGGTAACCTCGATGATTATTGGTGGCACTGCCATTTCTGGCACAGAGAACGCCGCTACAGCAACCACCACCCAGCCAGCGAAGATGGCAGCGGCAACTCCTGCTCCTGCAGAGCAGAGTGCCGGCAAGAAAGCGGACACTGTCGGCAAAACCGAGGCCAAGCAAGGAGGTGTTGCCACTACGGCACCAGCCAACAGCAAAGCGGCCACGCCAGCCATGGCGGAGGGCAAAGCCACCACACCTGTTACGACCGACAACAAACCCCCCACACCGGCAGCGGCTGAACACAAGGCCGCTGACAGCAAAAAGTAGAGCACACTGCTGGTTTCCAGCAGTTGTTGTACCCAGAGGGGGGTGGGAAAGCTGTTTGCCTACCCCCCTCCAACTTTAACCCAGTTGCCACTGAAAAATTCACCCATGCCTACCCATTCAAAAAGAGCATTCATTATTGTGCTACTGGTGGCAAGTATGTTTACATTAACCGGCTGTCACCATCTGTTCTGTTGCCATGGTCATCATGGCCACCATGGTCACCATGGTTATTATCGACGGTAAGGATTGATAGGCAATGAAGCGATTCCTGCTCTGCACAGCCATACTGTTTATAATCGGCCTCTCTGGAGAGGCCTGGAGCCATGACCAGCATGGAATGCATCATCACTATCGCAACCATCATGGCAGAGCGCACCACCACTACAGCTTTGCGCAAGCTCTGCAGATCTTCCGGAAAAACAACCCCTGCCCTTCCACCTGGTCACGTTATGGCTCTTGTCCAGGATTTGTCATCGTCAAGCAGGGAAGGGTCAACCATCCTTCACGTTTTTACTGGCAAGCGCAATAAAGCAAAACGCTCTCTGGGACTTTGCTGTTAACCTCAGGCTATTGCGCAATGGGACTAACCGATAACAGATTGTTTTTGCAAACAATCATTTATATCAGACAAGCCAGAAAGAGGATCAACCGCCGCTGCGTTTGACCGACCAGCCTTTTTTGCTCAACAAGCTGATAATCATCTGCACATGATCCCCTTGCAGCTCAATGGTTCCCTCTTTGACAGTGCCGCCAGTGGCACAGGCACTGCGCAACTCTTTGCCCAGTTGGGCCAAGGAAAGAGGATCCAAGGAGAGGCCATGAATCACCGTCACATCCTTGCCTTGTCGCCCTTTGCGCTCACGCAACACTCGCAGTCCCCCGGCAGCAGCAACACTTTTTGTCTGGCGACAGATACAGCCACTCAGCGGTTGCTGACACTCCGGGCACATTCTGCCCTGCTCTGTAGAAAAGACCACTCTCTCGTTCATCTTTTTCCTATTGCATTCCAGAATCCATTTTCTCCCTCCGCCATTGGCAGGGTAGATTGCCTCCCATCGCCAAGTCAAGCC
>NZ_RXIU01000017.1 GCF_004217665.1 Candidatus Magnetaquicoccus inordinatus
CCTGCATGGACCAGAGCGCCATCAGCGAGGAGAGTGACAGGGACGAGAGAAAAAATATTTTACTTGCTCATTCCCCCACCAGGCACACAAATGGTCGCGACGAATCCTATACGGATCCCCCCCCTGGCAATTGGGCCCCCTCTCGGAGGTGATGAAGGAGGCAAAACCCTCCTCGGCAGCCAGCAACGGCTCCACATCCGGTCGAAAATCCAAGAGTGGACGACCCACCGGGCAGGCTATATGGGGTACACAGTAACCAAGATGCTGGGCAATATCTGCACGACTGCCACGCATCTCCTCCCGCACATCTGCAACCGACAAGCGACTCAGATTGCGGTGGCTGCGCGTATGAGGCGCAATCGTCATTCCCGCCTCCTGCAGCATACGGCACTCCTCCCAGGTCAAAAACTCCACTCTCAAATCATCATCCGTCGGAAAAAAACCCAATATCCGTTCCAGCATGTGACGATCCGGCTGCCTCTCGGCTGCCAGATCATCGCTCTGAATGGTCTGCAGCGCAGTGACCGCATCGACCAAGGAGGTCACAACAAAAAAGGTTGCTACACACTGTTGCTCATGCAGAATAGGCAGCGCGTTGGTCAGACAGTTCCGGTATCCATCATCAAAGGTCATGCAATAATAATGACCATCAATAGGTACCTCTCCCCGAATCATCCTTACAGCATCGTCGAGAGAGATAAACTCCCCATAATTTTTCAGATATTTCAATTGCCGTTCAAAGGGGATGCGTTCATCATCAAAGACATGGTGGTAACAGGTGAAGCGAACAGAAGCGACTTTGCCAGACATCTTTGCCGGCAAGGAAAGAAAAAAAACAGCGCTATTGCGCAGTGCATTACGCACTCTGCGCTGCCATGAGTAATGCTTGACGAATTGGGCATAATGAGTCATAACGGTAGCAGATGTCACAGCTTTTCCCCTGTCGTCGACACGCCGTCTGAACCTGTTCCCTGGAGCAACGGCAATTACTCTTGGACCATGATTACCGTGCAGAAGATATTGGAGAATATGCTGGTTTGTCCTGGTTGTCACGGAGCCCTGCAGCATCAGGGAGAAGGACTGCTCTGCAACAACGCCGCCTGTACCAGCTCTCCCCGCCTTTGGCCGGTTGTCAATGGTCTCCCCATCCTCCTGGATGAATCGCAATCGCTTTTTCGCATTGCCGATCTGCTGCCGACGCCAGGGAAAAAGAGTATTTCCACAGCACAGCCCATACCGGTGTTTCCCTTTATCGACGGCCCATGGCGACGCCTTTTGTCCCGCATCTGGCACTTTCGCCCCGGTTTGAGCCGCAATGTGGCGGCAGAGCGCAACAATCACTATTTGTGCCAACTGCTGCAGGAGCGTCCGCAGCCTGTGGTGCTTGTGGCCGGCTGTGGTGATGAAGGAGACGGTATCGCTCAACTGCGTTCCCTCCCACAGATAACCCTGGTCAATCTGGATGTACAATGGACCAGCAGCGTAACCATCCTGGCAGATGCGCAGCAACTGCCCTTCGCCGATCAGAGTTTTGATGCGGTGGTGCTGCAAGGGGTTCTGGAACATGTGCTGGATGCCGCGCAAGTGGAACGGGAGATCTACCGTACTCTCAAAAATGATGGCTTCATCTACTGCGAACTGCCTTTTCTGCAACCCAACCATGGCGGCGCGTTTGATCTGTTGCGCTTTACATGGACCGGCCATCGTCGATTCTGGCGGCGCTTCACCCAACTGGACGCTGGTGCCTGTTGTGGACCGGGCATGGCTCTGGCGCACATGATTCAACAATTTGCCCGTTCCTGGCTTCCTTTTGCTGGCTGGCGCCTCTTGTCGGATTGGCTCACCGACTGGCTGTTCTGGTGGCTCAAATATGCTGACTCGTGGCTTACCCGTACTCCTGCCGGTCTGGATGGTGCCAGTGCTTTTTATTTTCTCGGCCGCAAAAGCGACACAATTTTGTCGGACAGCGACTTGATCCGCAACTATCGGGGTGGGCAGTGACGATGGCAAACCACCCGGAAGATCCACCCATCCGGACTGGACTAAGGGTCGGATTCCTGGTCTATGACCTGAAACCGTTCATAGCCGACTATGTCGCCCGCATTGCCTTGCGCCTGCCGGGACCGGTACGCGCCTATCCCATTCTGGATGGACAGGTTGCCGAAAATCTGCCCTTCACCTGGAAACCCTCCCGGCTTCGTGGCCTCTTTTTTTCCGTGCGCGTCCCAGGATTCACCCCAGAGGGTTTTCTCTCCTCCGTCAACTGGCAGGCTGCTTGGTCCTGCGCCTGGGAAAATGATCTTGTCCTGCTCTCCGGCCTGCAGGGTGGAACCGCCCTGCTCACCACTCTCTTTGCCACCCTCCTGCACCGACCCGTCATCTCCATCAACCAAACCCTGCCTCCCGAATGGGAACAACGACGTCGCTGGTGGATACGCTGGTTAAAAAAATGGTTGTTGCAACGCTGTCGCCTGCATATCGTGCAATCCCCCATTACCCGCCTTACACTGCGCCGCATCTACGGCATTGCCGATCACCTGATGGTCGATGCCCCGTTTGAAGCGGGAGCAACCGCCTTTGACCTGCATCTGCAGCGATTGAGCGCCTCCAGGAAGAGCCTGCGCCAAGCATTGTCCTGGCCCGATGATCTGCCGGTCTTTCTGTTTGTTGGCACCCTGCTTCGCTTCAAAGGGGTGATTACGCTGATTGAGGCAACCGCTCACCTCCACCGGCAAGGACACCGTCTGCAGGTGATCTGTATCGGAGAACGGGCCGGTCAACCGGAAGAGCCCAGCCGGGAAAACTATCAACAAATGGCTGCTCATGCGGGCGTTGCTGACATCATCTCCTTTCCCGGCCCCTGTTCCTTGAGCGATCTGGCCGCCCGCTACCAGGCTGCCGATGCCTGTCTGCTGCCCACACAAAAAGATTGCTTTCCCAAAGTGCTGGTCGAAGCGGCCCTGGCCAGGCTGGCGCTGGTTACCACCTCGGCATGCGGCGCCAGCGCAGCACTGGTCCGCGATGGCGAAAGCGGTTTTGTCATTCCGCCGAATGATCATCTGGCACTTGCGACAGCCATGCACCGACTGCTGGATCCCCACCTTTGCCGACAGATGGGAGAAAATGCACGCGCCATTTGCCTGGAGTTTTGTGACCACGAAAAGGAGACACAGGGATTTTTGCGCGCCATCCATCGCGCCAGTCAATCTTAAGCAGCATGCCCATGCAGACCATTCGTTCGATTCTGATTGCACGGGGAGCTTTCGCCGACATCTATGAACCGGCCTGGGTCAAGGCACTGAACGACCTGGGAGTGCAAACCTCTTTGTTCGACTCTCACAGCTTCACCCTGCCCGGTCTGTTGGGACGCATAGAGAGACGTCTGCTGCTGGGACCAGGCATCCGGCGACTCCAGCAACAACTGCTGCGCCAAGTCAAACAACAGCGTCCTGATTGTCTGCTGCTCTTCCAAGGACACTATTTTTCCCGCGAAATCATCCAGGAGTTGAAATCATTCACCTTTGTCACCGGCTATCACAACGATGATCCGTTTGGCAGCAGTCGTCACCTCTTGCGCTACCGCCATCTCCTCCCCGCCCTGCCCCATTATCATGGATACCATTTTTATCGGGCCATCAACGTCGAAGAGGCCAGGAGCCTGGGACAAATGCAAGCCTCGCTGGTACTGCCGGCCTATATCCCCTGGCTCGATTATCCCCGCACTCTCGACCATGAACAGCAAAAACAGTGGGGATGTGACCTCATTTTTGCCGGCCATTGGGAAAATGATCATCGTGTGGCCTGCCTGACCGCCCTGGCCAAACAGAACATCAATCTGCGCCTGTATGGTGGCGAGCGCTATTGGCGTCGTCATCTCCCTTCTGCCATCTATCGTCAGTTGGGACCGGCCAGACATTTACCAGGGGAAGCCTATCGCTTGGCCCTCTCTGCGGCCAAAATCGGCCTCTGTTTTGTCAGCAAACGCAATCGTGACCAGTATACCCGCCGCACTTTTGAAATTCCGGCCTGTGGACTTTTCCTCTTGGCAGAGCGTACCCCCTGGATGGAAGGGGCGTTCCAGGAGGGCAAAGAGGCCGAATTTTTTGCCGGCCCTGATGAACTTGTTGAGAAAGTGACCTTTTACCTGCATAATGAAACAGCAAGACAGCGTATCGCCGCCGCCGGAAGAGATCGGGTGATCCTGGATGGTCATGATCTTTATTCCCGTATGCGCGAGTGGCTCAACGAGGTGAACGCATGGCGCTCTGCACTCCTCTGACTCCTCCCCCCCCAACCATTTTCAACCCTGGAGAGGCAGTATGAGATCCATGGCGGTTGTTGAATGAATGCACTCGCACCCCATTGCCGACTGTGTGCCGCAGAGGGGCTGCAACCCTTTGCCAGGGAACAACGCCATGGCCTGAATTATACCATCGTGTATTGTCGCCGCTGCCGGGCGGTGCAAACCCTGGAACATCATGATCCGATCTCCCCGGATTATATCGACCTGCACCCCTCCGCTCTCGATGCCAACCATCTGTGGTGCCAGTCGGAACACAAACAGGCCGCCTTCCGGCAGTGGCAAACCATTACCGGCAATTTGTGGCCGGATGAGCCACGACAACTGCTGGATGTGGGGTGTGCCACTGGCGGATTTCTCCAATTTGCCGCCCATCTGGGGTGGCAGCCCTACGGTTTTGATGCCTCGGCAGTCCAGGCCGCCCATGCGCAAAAAAGCTTTCCCCAGGTCCGCCAGGCGCTGAACTGCCGCGACTATCTGCAGCAACTTGCAAAACCGCCTTCCTCTTTTGCCATGATCACTCTGTGGGATGTGCTGGAACATATACGCGATCCCCATCGTGTCATGGGCGAACTCCATGCCCTTCTGGCCGAAGGGGGGCTGCTCTTTTTTTCTCTCCCCAACAGCGGCGCCCTGTTTTGGAAACGGTTTCTGTATCGCCTGTCCGGTCGCCCCTTTTCGCTGGACCCCTGGGAGCATGTCTTTTACTATGCACCCATCACTTTGCGCACCATGCTGCCAGAGTGGGGTTTCCGCGTGGAACGGATCGGCAGCGTCGTCTGTTATCCCCGTCCCTGGTCCCTGTTTGAGCTGCAACGCCGCATCGGATTTGCCCTGCTCAACCGCCTCCCGACCATGGCACCACAAATCTATTGTCTGGCCCGCAAAGTCAGTAACGGAAAGAGTCGATGATGACCTCCCCCCTGCCTGAACGGCTGCATCTGGGATGCGGCGGATTTGCAGTCAATGGCTGGCTCAATAGCGATGGTTCCTGGCATGTCTGGCTGGCCCGCTGGCCCAGAGTGCGCCGCGTGGCCATTGCCTGTGGTCTGCTGCCCCATTTTCACATCGATCATCCCTGGCCGCAGACAATTCTCCACCTGGATCTGCGTCGCAAACTTCCCTTTCCCGATAACCATTTCACAGCCATCTATGCCTCGCACGTCCTGGAACATCTGGAACGCCAGGCGGCTGTTGCCCTGCTCCGGGAAGCCCGGCGCTGCTGCCGTCCGGGAGGCGTGATTCGCATGGCCGTGCCCAACCTCTCCGTGCAAGTCAATGACTATCTGCAGGGCCGCATCCTGCCGGAGGCGCCTGGCCACACCCCTGCCGACACCCTGCTCCATCGCCTCCATTTTCGCCCAGCGGTCACGACCGGCGGGCGCTTTCAGAGCCTGCGCCGACTCTATCACCACCTGTATGATTTCAACTCCCATAAATGGGGGTATGACTCCACCTCACTGACCGCGCTTTTCCGGGAAGCGGGTTTGAGCGATGCCTTGGAACGACAGCTTCTCGATAGCGCCATTGCCGACATCAGCGCCATCGAACGACCGGAACGAATCGGGGACGGCGGTACACTGATCGTCGAAGCGATCAAAAGGGATTCCTGACCATGCAGCAACGTTTGGTGTGGTTTTGTCCAGAATTCACACCCTATCATGATGCCCTGTTTGCGGCCATCGCCAGGGATGGTCGCTTTGATCTGCGGGTCATCATCATGATGGGGCCCACCCTCACCCATCCGTTCGCCCTCGACAGCGCACGTCCCTATCAATGGCAAATCGCCGATACCGGGAGTCGGATCGACTGGCGCCTGATCCGTACTGTTCTGAATGAAGAGCCGGATGCCTGGTTTTTGATTGCCTCCTACTATACGCCAACCCTGGTTGCCACCCTGCTGGCCGTTGCCCAGAGCAAACGCCCCTGGTTGTACTGGACCGACACCCCTTTGCCACAGCATATCCAGTGGCAAGGTCGCCTGCCAGGACATCGCCCCTGGTGGCTGCGCCTGATCCGCCGTTTTTTTCTGCGTTGGATATTCAGACATGCCTACCGCTCTCTGGCCACCGGTGACGCAGGGGTTACAGCCATTCGTCAATTGGGCTGTCCAAAAGAAAAAAGTGTCGTCTTTCCCTACTGGATTGCCATGGGTGAAAAACCGGCGCGTCTCAACCATCCCGAGCAACGACCATTGCGCATTCTGCTCGGCGTTGGCCAGTTGATCTATCGCAAGGGGTGGGATATTGCCATTCGCGCCTTGGCCAGAGCCAGACGCCACCACCCTCATCTTACCTTGTGGCTGGTGGGTGAAGGGGAAGAACGCCCGCTTTTGCAACAACAGATTGCCGCAAACGGCCTCAGCGCCGACGTTCACTTCCTGGGCTGGAAAAAGCCTGAAGATCTGCCGGAAATCTTTCAACAGGCCGATCTTCTGATTCATACGGCGCGCTGGGAGCCTTATGGCGTGGTGATTCTGGAGGCCATGGCCGCCGGGTTGGCGATTCTGGGCTCGGAGGCCAGCGCAGCGGCTGTCGATCGGGTCAAACCGGGCCACTCCGGTTTTATCCATCCGGTGGGAGATGAAGAGCTGTTAAGCCAACAAATTCTGACTTTGGCCAATGATGCCGCACTGTTGCGCACCATGCAGGAGGGGGCATGGCACACCGCCATGCAATGGCCTGTGGAGCGCGGCGTATGCCAACTGGCAGAGATCATTCAAAAAAAAGATTTTGATTCAATCCGATCATGAAACGACGACTGGCAATTGTCTCGGCACTGCTCCACTCCAGCCATGGTGGCCCGGCCACTGTCGTGCGCCACCATTATCATGCACTGCGTCAGATCATGGATGTTGTCGTCATCGGTGTTGCTCCCCTGGCACAACATGCGGAGTTGCTGGACGAATTCCCGGACTGCCACCTTTTTCCCCCGGCCTGGCCGCAGCGCTGGTTTCGTGGCCATGGCCTGGCCGATGCCCTGTGGCAAATCCTGCCCGACTGTGATGTGGTTCATGCGCACATGTTGTGGGATCATCCGGTATGGGCTGCTTGGCGCACTGCCCATAGCCTGAAAAAACCGTTCATCATCACACCGCACGGCTCACTGATGGAAAAATGGCGCTACCAGGCCATGCACAAACGTCTCTACCGCTGGCTGCTGCTGGATCACATGCTTTGCCATACCAGCTTCCTGCAAGCTCTCTCGGAGCAGGAGAAATCAGCCTGCCAACAGGCCGGCGTGACCACACCCATCCGGGTCATCGCCAACGGTTTGCACCCTTCAGCCTTTCTGCCCGGCACTGGACTGGCGGCAACTCACTGCCCAGAGCGGCAAGATCCACCATTTCTGCTCTATCTGGGGCGACTTTGGAAGGAGAAGGGACTGGATGACCTGTTGACCGCATGGAGCAGACTCAGTCGTGACAACAGCACCGGCACTTGGCAACTGCTGCTGGCCGGACCGGATTATCGAGGCTACCGACAGCATCTGGAAACTCGCATCGCCAGGGAGGGACTAAGCGAAATAGTACACATCCAAAGTGAGGTAACTGGGCAGAAAAAAATAGATTTATTTGCTAAAGCCAGTGCATTTGTGCTACCATCTTACAGTGAGGGATTGAGCAGCGCACTGTTGGAAGCCATGGCTGCCGGGTTGCCATCCGTCTATACGCATCAATGCCATTTTCCCACTCTGTCGCAACACCGAGGCGGTATCGAAGTCCCGGCCGGCACGACTGGGGTACAACAAGGAATTGAACAACTGCTGCGCTTGTCTCCCGATGAACGGCGCACCATGGGACAACAAGCCCGCTCCCTGGCCGAACAGGATTATACCATGGAAAAAATTGCCCTTGCGCTGTTTGGTTTGTATCTGGAAGCCATACACTCCGACGCACTTCACTGAAGCCGGACAGAGCATGCCACTCCACTCCCTTCCCTGGCTTGGCAGCGGCGCAGGCCTGCTTGTAACGCTTGCCTTGTTAATGGCTGGCATTCCTTTGGCGCGCCGGTTGGGCTGGCTGGACCATCCAAACGGGCGCAAACCCCATTCCACACCCACGCCCATGGTGGGCGGGGCGGCCATGTTTGGCGGTCTGCTCACCGGGAGCCTCTTCCTGGATTCCAGTCCATATCCCATGGAAATCATCCTGGTCGCTCTCACAGCCATTGTTTTGCTTGGCTGTTTGGATGATTGCCGAACTCTTTCGACCCGAATCCGCCTTTTCACCGAACTGCTCATCGCTCTGCTGCTGATCCAATGGGGTGGGATTACCATCCGGGAGTTGGGCAATTTGCTCGGCAACGGTTCCCTTTCCTTGAACGCCTGGTCCACCCCTTTTACGGTGCTGTGTTTCATAGGAACCGTCAATGCCCTGAACATGTCTGACGGCATGGATGGTCTAGCCTCCGGACAAAGCTTTGTTTCATTGTTTGTCCTGTTTGGATTGGCACTCCGCTCGGGACAGGCAGAGGATGCTGCCTGGATTCTGCTGGTGTTGGCAGTTGTTCTGCCCTTTCTGCTCTTCAATGCCCCACTCACACCCGGACGCAGCGCATTGACCTTTATGGGGGATGCAGGCAGCAAACTTCTGGGACTATGCCTGTTTCTCTTTACCGTTTCCCTTTCACAAAAGACTGAACCGCTTATTGCACCTGTCACCGCCCTGTGGCTGTTGGCCATGCCCTTGATGGAGCTCTTCAGCAGTATTTTGCGTCGTCTTCTGGTGCGACAATCACCCTTCCATGCGGACAAAGGGCATCTGCACCATCGTCTGCAGCAATGGGGATTTGACAAACGGCAGATATTTTTGTTGATGACAGGTGGTTCATTGCTCTTTGCCACTCTTGGTGCGCTGGGCTTTCTGCTGGCAGTGCCGGATTATATTCTCTTTTATGGATTGCTGTTATTGTTTGCCGGATATTGTTGGTATATCATTCGCAATCCTGTGACGGAATGAATATTGCATGTCAATGTCAGCAAGATCTCTAACGGCGATGCAGAACCGACCCTTTGTGATAGGCTGGATGATAGGGATCTCCTTTTTCCCGATGGTCAGGTGTGCAACAGGTATGGAGTTGGATAGTCCACCAACAACTGCCAAAGAGAGCAACCCGGATACCTTGCCTTCCTATCCCAGCATGCTCTATTCGCCACCGGTTGTGGAGACCTCCACATGGAACTATCCAAAAGAGGAGGGTGAAAGCCTCTCCTTGCCCAAACCGGGCAGGGCTGCGCCATCCCCTCCTGGCAAAGGGATACCCATGGGAGGCGTGCGGGTCTCGCCAGAGATCTCACTGAGCAGTCGTTGGGATGATAATATCTATAAAACGGCAACCAATCTGCGCGCCGATGTCATGACCCAGTTGAAAACGGTTATCAAGGTATTGCACAATTGGGCGCAAAATCAGGCTGATCTCTCTTATTCGGCCACCGTTCGGCGCTATCAGGTGTTGCATACCGAGGATAATGTGGATCAGCAATTGAGTCTGAACAGCAAATTCACCCCTTCCAGACTGGTTGATGTAGAATTCGGCTATGCACGTTCCGTAGAAAACGACGAACGGGGTACCCCAGGCAAAGCGACTGCCCAGGTCAATGCAAACGCCCCCTTACCGAAAGGACCAAACACCTGGTTGCAAGAGAGTTTCAAGGAGACGGCACGCTTGAAACTGCGCCGTCTGACCAGTGAACTCAAACTGGAACAGTCGGACAGAAGCTCCCTGAACAACGGGCAATCGTTCATGGATCGGCAATGGTTTGATCACGGAATTCTTTTCAGGTGGGCTCTCTCTCCCAAGACCAGCCTCCTGCTGGATATGGGCCGCAAAGAGACCACCTATAGCCGTTCGCCCCGCCTGGACAGCACGGAAACCCGTATTCTTACAGGGGTCACCTGGAAAGGAACGACACAAACCGAGTCGCAAATCAAAGTGGGCCTCACCGAGAAGGAGTTGATCAACAATCTGGAAAAAAGCAGCACCGGTTCCACATGGGAAGCTGGCATCGTTTGGCAACCCACAAGTCGTACCAGAGTCAATGCAAGCAGCAAACGCAATTTCCAGGATAGTGAAGATATGAATGAGAGTTTTATCGCCACCACCTATCAGGCAGGAGTGGATCATACCTTGACCAGTCACTGGCGTTTGATGCTTGGCCTGGAGTGGATCAACAATGAATATGATGCGGGCAAACGCGAGGATTTCACTACTGGACGGGTGGGCATGGACTACCGCTTATCCAACCATTTTTCCATCAACACCGAGGTGGTCAACAAAATGAAAACCAGTACCGTGACAGGAGGAGGCTTTGACAGCCATGCCGTGCAACTCTCCCTGACCGGTTCCATGTAGAGTGGCACAACGGAACCCGCATGGAAAAGCCTGCATACTGTCACCCATGAAGAGTGAGGAGATGTTGTTGAAACGGAAAGCTCTGTATCAGCACAGAGAAAACATGGAGGTGTCCCGCAAGGGAGACTCACTCCTGCTCTGCTGCCTCTTGCTGCTGACTTTCTTTAATCTTATTCCCCTCCCCCTCCAGGCCGAAGCGGAAGGTTATGTCGATCTGCCAACGGACAAACACAATGAAAACAGATCTGCCTCTGCGAAGACAAGCGAAGCGGCTACCCGCCCAGATGCCCAGCTTAAATTCTACCGAATCGACAGCGGTGACAGAATCCGTGTCACCGTTGATGACGAACCGGATCTGAAAACGGAACAGACCATTACCAACCAGGGTAAAATCCTTATGCCCCTGTTGGGCGAGGTGGATGTGCAGGGACTCACCACGGGAGAAGTTTCTGACAAGTTGAAAAAATTATTGATGGATGGCTATCTGCGCCAACCAGTGGTCACTGTTACCATCGCCAAATATCCCGATTTTCATGTCCACGGCGAGGTCCGCAAAAGTGGTCGCTTTCCCTATCAACCCGGATTGACGGTGCGCCGGGCCATTAGCCAGGCCAGTGGATTCGGGGTCTTTGCCGATGTCAAACGCCTCTCCATCACCCGTCGCAGTGGCAACGGTTGGGAGTCGATTGCCCAGGCCAACCTGGAAGATCCAGTCATGCCGAAGGATATCATCCATGTTCCCATGGCAACCAACCAACAGGAAAACAATGAATCACAAGAGATGGCCCATCGCATTGGACTCGGGGACAAAGTAAAAATCACAGTTGAAAACGAGCCCAATTTAGGCATCGATACCCGCGTATCGCCCCAGGGCAGTGTCAATCTTCCTTTGATAGGTGAGGTGCGTCTTCTCAATCTGACCGCCAAAGAGGCGGAAGAGAGCATTCGTCAGCGTCTTGCGGATGGATTTTTGGTCAACCCCAATGTTTCTGTCGCCATTGCCGAGTATCGCGTCTATTATTTGTATGGCGAAGTAAAAAAAGCGGGAGGCTATCCGTTCCAACCAGGGCTCACCGTGCGCAAAGCAATCGCTCTGGCGGAAGGATTTACTGATTTTGCGGACAAAAAGGATATTCGCGTCGTTCACGATGATGATCCGACCTTCAAAGAGCACAAAATTGATATGAATGATCCGGTATTTCCCGGGGATGTCATCCAGGTGACAGCCAGTTTCTGGTGATATGACCATGCCTCCCCGTTCATCCGTCCCTCAGTTGCTGCCCGCCATGGGTCAAAATGTGGAAGCATCTCCCGTCCACAACGAACCCTCTGTGGCTGTCACACCGCTGCCTTTGGAGGAGGAAACGGGTGTACGTCTGCTCTATTATTGGCATGTCATCCTGCGCCATAAATGGAAAATTCTCTTTATCACCTTTCTGATTACTGTAGCCACCGCCTTGCACCTGGCAACCCAGATTCCCATGTTCCAGGCCACAGCCGTCCTGCTGATTGAACAGAGCAAATCAAAAGTGGTGTCGATCGAAAACATCTACAGCACGGATTACAGCTCGCAAAGCTATATGCAAACCCAGGTTGAACTGATGAAAAGTCGTCACCTGATCGAGGAAGTGGTGCGCAACGAACATCTGGATCAGGTTCCTGAATTCAACGAACAACATCAAAAAAAGCGCTCCAACTGGACACAACATCCCTGGATGCCCAAATGGGTGCAACCCTACCTGCCATTGTCTCCAGAAGTTCCTGCGCAAACAGCCAGCAATCCGTCTGATCATAACAGCACAGCCCGTTTTTCCGCCTTGGTCAATACAGTCATTTCACGGATAACAGTCACTCCGGTACGCAACAGCCAACTGGTCAACCTCTCTTTCATCTCGGAATCTCCGGAACTGGCTGCCAAGATTGCTACCAGCATTGCGCAAAGCTATATTGACCAGATGTTGGAAGCCCGCCTGAAAATGACCCAGAATGCTGCCAACTGGCTCATGAAACGCCTGGAAGGGCTGCGGCACACTTTGGAAGAGTCCGAGCGAAAATTGCAGGAGTACCGTTCCAGTTCCGACATGTTGGGATCTACAGAAGAGGCCAGCATGGATTCTCAACTACTCTCAACCCTCAACAACCAAGTCATGCAGGCGCGAACGCGCCGCAGTGAGGCCCAGGTCCGTTATGAACGATTCCAGGCTCTGATGGATGAGTATAGAGACCATCCAGAAGATCTGCCGATTCGCGACAATCCAATGATAGACAACCTCTTGAAGGATGCCGCCAAATTGAGCATCCAATTAACGGAACTTTCCAGTCGTTACGGAGACAAACATCCGCAGATCATCCGAGTCAAAACCGAGCTGTCAGAAATCCGTCACAAAATTGCCAAAGAGGCCGAACGCACTATCGCTGCCAGCAAGCACGACTATATGGTTGCAGTCCAGCAACAAAACAAAGCTGAACAGCAACTGACCGAACAAAAAGAATCCTTGCAGGAGTACCGCAAACGCGCCTTCACGCTGGGCAATCTGGAGCGGGATGTCCAGGCCAACCGGCAACTGTACGAACTGTTTCAAAAACGATTCAAAGAGGCAGGCGTCAGCGAAGGCATGGAACCGGAAAATGCCCGTATCATTGATCCAGCCAAACCGCCGCAAAGCAGCTTTACGCCCAACAAACGCAGATCGTTGAGCGTGGCAGTGGCTTTTGGTCTTCTGCTGGGCATCGGGCTGTCCATCCTTCTGGAAAGCGTCGACCGTACCGTACAAAGTCCTGAAGATCTGGAACTGTCAGTGGGCTTGCCCATCCTGGCCACCCTGCCCAAACTCTATTCTTCAACCCGTCGCCCCATCTCACCAGAAGGGATGATGATCAATCAGCCCAATTCGCCCTATTCCGAAGCTGTGCGAGCCGTGCGTACCAGTCTTGTCCTCACAATCGACCACCCACCGCAAATCATTACCGTTACCTCTTCCATTCCGCAGGAGGGCAAAACAACCGTCAGTATCAATCTGGCCCGCGCCTTTCACCTTTCTGGTGAAAGGGTTTTGCTGATTGAAGCAGATATGCGCAAACCAAGAATGAATAAATATTTCAACCTGGATCTGGAAATGGATGGCAGTATCAACAGCCTCCTGAATAATTTGAATCGCTGGAACGATGAGGAAAAAACCCCCACTGTAGCAACCTGCAATGGCCCCTCAGTGCAGGCAGAGATCGACGCCGTGCACCAGCAGATCAGTCAATCACGTGACGGCATAGACCTGTTGATCTGCAACTCCCATCAGCCCAATCCCAGTGAGGCATTGGTCTCCAAAAAATGGCAACGGATTCTCTCCGTACTCCGTCAGGAATACCATCGCATCATCATCGATTCTCCCCCCGTTTTGGCCGTTACCGATGCACGAATCCTGGGAACACAATCGGATGGTGTGGTGTTTGTGGTGATGGCCGGACGTACCCAAAGAAATCTTGTACGCACTGCTGTCCAGCAAATGTCGCGAGTCAAAGCCAATTTGCTGGGTGTGGTCCTCAATACCGTCGATACCAGAAAACCTGTTCGCTATGGCAGCAAGCAAGGTTATGGCGGCAGCTACGGCTATGGATACGGCTATGGGTATGGCTACGGTTACGGTTACGGAAATGTGAAAGACAATCCGGAAGAACAAGCTGATGGCCCTGAAAACCATCCCGCTGCCTAATCTCCTGAGCAGGGGGGTGCTGCTGTTCCTCCTTATGGGGCTCCTCTTGTGGACAAGCCGATGGGGCTTGGCTGCCATCTATGCCTACCCCGCACAAATGTTGATTGACTATTGGTCCAAACAAAAGCAGGGTGAACAAAGTCTCAGCCAAGAACGTTGGCAGTCCGCTTACGATGCGCTTAACAAGGCACGAACCATTCTCCCCCATGATGCCCATCTCCACCTTCTTGCCGGTCAAATGCACCACTACCAGGCCATCAGCAGAGCCGGTTGGACCGAAGCGAGCAAAATACATTGGCAGGAAGCGATTCATGCCTACCGTACTGCCCTTCGCCAACGCCCGATGTGGGGCTATGTATGGGGCGTTTTGACCCAGGCCCAACTGCAATCTGCTGCCCAGACAGCACTTGTCCTGGCCGATTGGCATCGAACTCTCCACTTTGCGCCGAACTCTTTCGACACCTACCAGGTAACGCTGCAGGTCGGATTTGCCTATTGGTCCACTCTGCAAGATCAGGAACGCATGGTGGTCAAACAGGCCATCGCTCAGCTTTTTCCCGAACAGGGAGATCGTGTTATTCATCTGGCCAGCAAATTCAAACTGCTGGAACTTCTCCAACCCTATCTGCAGCAGTATCCGCAATGGCAAAAACCGTTCAAAGCCGCTCAGGAAGCGGGATGAATGACTTCTCCCATACTCTCTGGAACAGACTGTTTCATGCCTATCTGCTGTTGCTGATTTGGCTGCCCCTGCCATTGGGCAGTAACCGTGCCTGGGCATGGTCACTCATGGAAGGCGCTGTTCTGCTTCTGTTGACCGCTTGGCTTCTGCTCCAGTGGCGTCATCCCAGCACAGATCTCTCCTTTCTTCAATCCATCAAACCCTCGTTATGGCTCTTTTTGGCTGCACTGATCTATCCGTTCCTGCAAGCCATTTCCCTCCCCGAAGTGGTCGTCTCCCTCCTTAGTCCACAAAGTGCAGCCATACGGCATCTGGCACAAATGGACCCTGGCGGTCCGCTTTCCCTGGATGCCCATGCAACCTTAGTGGAATGGCTGAAAGGGGTCGCCTATGGAGGTTTGTTCTGGTTGACTCTGGTACTGATAAACTCCCAGCAACGCCTGCAAACATTGCTCTGGGTGCTGCTCGCCAATGGGGTCGTTCAAGTCTGTATCAGCCTCCTGTTGATCAGCACATCCGACAACACCGATGTGCGTGGCAGTTTCGTCAATCGCAATCATTTGGCAGGTTTTCTCGAACTGGTTTTACCTCTGGCCATCGGTTTGCTGCGTTATATGCCCTCCCGGTCTGGCTCGGCGCGACACGGCTGGGATCGTGCCCATGCGGTACTCCGCCTTGTCACCGGCTCCTTCGGTGTTTTGGCCGGATTGAGCATCATTCTCTGGACAACTTTGATCTTGACGCAATCTCGTGCAGGCAACGCATCTCTGCTTCTCGCCTTTCTGGTCGTTTTTCTCTTCTCTCGAGCAGACAGAGGAGAGCAGAAAGAGAGATCTTACCGCTCCCCGATACGGATTTTTCTCGTTTTTCTGCTGCTCCTGTTGGGCAGTGGCGCCGGTCTGGAAATCTTGCTCGGCCGTTTTCTGGATACCAATCTTCTGCAAGAGGGTCGTATGGCTGTACTGCTCACCGGGAAGGAAATTATCCGCGATTTTCCCCTTTTCGGCAGCGGCAGCGGTACGTTTGCCTATATCTATCCACACTATCAACACCCTTCAATCGCTCAGCATTTTTTTGATCATGCCCATAATGACCATTTGGAACTCCTGGCAGATCGTGGTCTCATCGGTTATAGTCTGCTGGCATTGACTGTGCTGACCGTATGGTTCAGAACTGTGCGTTACATCAGGTTGGGAAAAAATACTCTTTTTGCTGCAACCTGTTATGCCACTCTGCTCTCAACCATTTCTCTGACCTTTCATGGCCTGCTGGACTTTAACTTTCATATTCCGGTCAATGCTGCCTATTTTTCTGTACTGTTGGGACTCGGTCTGCGCTGCAGCCGGATTGAATCCCCGCCTCCTCAGGCAGGGTTTGATCAAAAAAGTATGTAGATTGATGACATGGACGCAAACAGCTCCTTCTCCAGACGGTGGCTGGACTCCTATCTGGCTGAACACAACCTTTCCGACCGCACCCGATTCCTGTCCGCCAAACAATGGGAAGAGCTGCGCATGCTCAGTCATGTATACCGCAGTGTCGCCTCGCAATATCTCTCCGAAGATAAATTTTCGTTCTATTTTCATCATATCCTCTCGTTCATCTTTTTCGCATACAAAGCGAACAAATCACCCTGCACTGTGCAAGAGGATGATCTCTTCTGGTATTTTACCTGGATGTACCGCAAGGGATTCCAAGCCGACGATCTTCTCACTGCCGCCAATTGCATAACCGATTTTTACCATGTCTTGTTGCAGGAGGGGATCATCAAATACAATCCACTATTCAAGATTTACAGAATGTTTTTATCGAGAGAGAGCATTTTGAATACCATGAAAATGGAATCCATTATGCTGAAATTTGCATCACTCAAAGATTCCGAATCGGCTTCTTCCACTCACCAACTGTTGGATAACAAAGCCACCGCAACAGATCAGGCGATTCCCCCACCATTAAGCGCACAAGAGTATCATGAATATTATTCTCATCCTCGCCTGCATTTTCGCACCCTGTTGAGCCGCACATATAAGCCTATTGTTCTTATTGTTGGCATTTTCATGGCTGGCTATTTTTTTATCATGAACAATGAACCAACACCCAGGCCAGGCAATCCGGTTCTGGAGTTGCAAGCCAATGCGCCCATACATTCTCAAAAAAATCAACAGGATAAAATTATTAAATATTTCTATGAAAACAACATGAAGCACTACTACTGCAACAATTATTTGAGCATAAAATGCGATGAAAAAGCGACGACTCTCAACCCCATGGCGGCTGAATTGGATAGCATCAGCGAAGGGTGGCAATATTATGTTGAATTCTGTCTGCGCTGTCATGGTGAAACAGGCAGGGGCAATGGCCGGGATGTCCATTTGTTGCGGTCACCACCTCCCACTTTGGGATGGTCTGGATCACAACTGTTAGAAAGAGATGCCTTTCTGTTCTGGATCATCGCCGAAGGGGGACACTCCTTCGGGGGGGAAATGCCCCGTTTCAAGGATTTTCTTAATCAAGAAAAGATATGGAAGATCATTCTGTTTGTTAAAACACTGCGTTAGACGCAATCATCTCCGACAAGCCCTCTCGCAGGTCAACAAGAGTGGCAATATCCAGACTCTGCAACGCCAAGCGCGGATCTCCGATGGAAATCCGGATATCACCTACCCGTGCCGAGGTATGCTGGATGCGCGAACCCTTCCCGGTCAGGTGAATAATCAGGTGCGCCAGTTCCAGAATCGCTGTCGGTCGGCCTGTACACACATTGAAAATCCTGCCATTGGGAAGCGCAAACTGCATGGCGGTTCGTAAAAAGCGGACTGCATCTTGAACATGGACAAAATCCCTGACCTGTTCTCCATCACCGTGAATCAACAGATCCTCCCCATTCTGAGCCCGCAACAGAAAGTGCGAAATCACCCCTGAATAGGGAGAGTAAGGATCCTGTCTTGGCCCAAACACATTGAACAGTCGTAATCCGACCGTAGGTACTCCATGCACCAGACCGGCTACCCGTGCATGCAGTTCACTGCCCAGTTTATCCGCCCCATACGCTGAAAAAGGCTGCAATTTGGCCTGCTCGGAGAGAGGAGAGTCGGTATTATCCCCATAGACAGCGGCTGATGAGGCATACACTACCGGAACCGCTGGCCGAAGCGCAGTGGCACGCGCACACTCCAGTACTGTAACCGTCCCACCCACATTGACCCGGTGCGTATAGAGCCACTGTTGATGCGACAAAACCGTCGATGAAAGCGCCGCCAAATGAAAACAACCATCCACTTCATCCATCAACCGCCTGACCAATGACTCGTCGCACACATCTCCCTCAAACAGGCGCGCTCCTGCAGCCACATTGCTGCGCTTGCCAACAGAAAGATTGTCCAGGACCACAACACGGTTGCCTGCCGCCAACAAGGCATCCACCAAATGACTGCCAATAAATCCTGCCCCACCTGTCACCAGAAAGGTGGTCTCTTTTCCTGCTTGTCGGCCTGCTTGTTCAAAACTCATTGGCTCTTCCTCCCCTCCTGACTTTCGTTTATGGTACTATTGACTGGAGTAGAGAAAGAGCATTACCAGGCGCACAATACAGTGCCAATCCATCTGCCAGAATTCCACCCACGGACAGCGGCCATGCGTAATCCGATCCCCTATTTTCTGATTTGCGTGCTGGTGATTCTGATCGGTATCGAGATCTTCAGCAACTCCCCGGATACTCTTTGGCTGCAGGGGTTGCTGGAACGAGCCAACGCCGGTGACAGCTCTGCACAATTTTCTTTGAGCAAACGCTATGCCAGTGGTGACGGTGTACCGCAAAATGATCAGCAGGCATTATACTGGTTGCAAAAGGCGGCCGACCAAGGCCATGCCGACGCACAATCCGCCCTCGGAGCCTGGCACACTGCCGAAGGCTCTTCCTTGCCCATTCAGGTCGTTGCCACCCACTCCCCCAATCGCTGGTCATGGATGGTACAATCGATCCTGAAACATGTTTCCGACCTCTTCAATTCATTTGTTTTCACTCTGCCATCAAGTGATCCGGACAAATTCCAACGGCTTCTGCGGGCAGCAGAAAAAGGCAATCCTCAGGCTGCCTTCCTGACTGCGCTTGCCTATCATCGGGCGCTTGGTGTTGACAAAAACGATCAATTGGCACTTTCATGGATGCAAAAGGCAGCTCGTGCAGGCTGGAGTGCCGCTGATTTTGAGCTGGGAAATTTTTATCAGGAGGGAGTTGATTCTCCCCGCAATGATCAGCTTGCCTTTTCCCATTACCAAAAGGCTGCCGGTCGCGGCCATCTTCCGGCCCAGAAACAAGTAGGACAATGGTATGCCATAGGTCGGGGAACAGAGAAAAACCAGGCAGAGTCCCTGCGCTGGCTGCTGATGGCCGCCCACCAGGAGGATGTCGAAGCCCAATATGAGGTGGGAAAAGCCTATCAGCAGGGAGTGGGCACGCCAATCAACCATCAAGAAGCCGTGCGCTGGCTGCAAAATGCTGCCCAGCAACAACATGCCCAGGCCCAGTTTCACCTGGGAAAAGCCCATGCCACTGGCAAAGGCACCAACCAGGATTGGCAACAGGCCCACTTCTGGTGGCTGAAAGCGGCAGAACAGAATCATGCCGAAGCCCAGTTCGCCCTTGGAGAGTTGTATCGCGATAACAAACCTTTCAATGACAGACCTGAGAATGCTGGCATCTGGTTGGACAAGGCAGCAAGACAAAATCACCCGGCGGCACAATATGCCTTGAGCCAATGGCTGACCTCAGATACAGCAACCAAAAAAAATCTGACCGAGGCGTTGCGTTGGTTGCAGCAGGCAGCCAGACAGCAGCATCTGCCCGCCATGAAAGAGTTGGCTCTGCGTTACTCCCAGGGCAAGGATCTCCCCCGCAATGATCCCGAAGCGATGCGCTGGTGGCTCTCTGCAGCCGAGCAGGGAGATGCTGAGGCCCATTACCAATTGGGCCTAGCCTATGCGGAAGGAAAAGGTGTCGCCCAGGATGCACATCAGGCCCATCAATGGTGGCTGCAGGCAGCCCATTTAGGCTCTGCTGCGGCTGAATACCAAATCGCCCTTCATTATACCCAAGACCGAGAGGTCACCGCCAACAGGGAGGAAGCCTTGCATTGGTATCGCAAGGCGGCAGAACATGGCATTGCCATGGCACAACTGGAACTGGCCAAAAGCCTTGATCCCTCTGGTAACAGCAATCCCCTCCCGGCCACTGCCCTGCATTGGTATCAACTGGCGGCAGCAGGAGGAGCTGCGGAGGCACAGTATATTCTCGCCACCCGCTACAGCACCGGCCTAGGCCTGCCAAAAAACAGCACAGAGGCTTTCCAATGGTTTCTGAAAGCAGCCGAACAAGGACATATGCAGGCACAGACCATGGTGGGGATCCGCTACGGAACAGGTGACGGAGTCATCAAAAACCAGAAAAAAAAGGAAGAATGGCTGTTGAAAGCGGCCAATCAGGATGAACCACAAGCCTGTTATCTGTTGGGAATGACCATGCTGTCTGGAGAGATGTTCAAGAAAGATTTCCAGAAAGCGATTGCCCTGTTGGAAAAGTCCGCAGCCAAAGGGTGGGTGGAAGCGGAATATGAGTTGGCTCTTATCCATTATTCGGGACTGCACCTTCCGGTCAATCAGGAAATGGCTCGCACCCAGATGCAACGCGCTGCGGAAAAAGGCTTTGCCAAAGCGCAGTTTCGTTTGGCCGAATGGTACATGAAAGGAGAGGGTGTCAGACAGGATAGCCGCCAGGCGCTGCAATGGTATCGGAAAGCGGCCACAGGAGGCTATGCTCCCGCCCAACACAAACTGGGTTACCTGTATGAAAAAGGCCTCGGCGTCACCATGGACCTGGGCAAAGCGGCTGTCTGGTATTTGCAGGCAGCCAATCAAGGCGTGGTCCTTGCCCAGATTTATCTGGGCATGATGTATTTCAATGGCCAGGGCGTTCCGCAAGATTATACGCTGGCCTACATGTGGGCTGAAATCGGTGCCATGCAGGGTGGCAACCTGACACACATGGCCAGACAGACACGAGACGCCATGGTCCCTCTCATGAGCCGTTCACAGATCGAACAGGCACGCCAGATGGCCCGTGCCCAACAGGATCAGATTGCCATGGTTGCAAAGTATGACCAGTCGGCCTATGGAGAGAGAATCCGGTAAACCACAACCGGACCACGAGCAAATACCGCCTGCAGTCGATCTGGGTTGTTGGCGATGAACGACTGCAGACCCGGAGTGGGAGGACCGCCTTCCAAAAAGGCATCAATCAAATAACCGGCCTGCACTTTCTGGATATACTCCCATAACCTCTCCGGCTGTTGTGCAGAAAAAGCGGATGCAGATCGCCCGGTCATCAAGGCCAAAATCCGGGGTTTATTGAAGAGAATCACCGCATCCTGGGCTGTTTCTTCGCCAATGAAGCGAAAAAGTTCCTGGGCGTAGGAGTGATGCACACCATCCCGTTCAACCGACCAATATCCCTCCTGAAACCGTTGCTGATAGTGCAGAGCATAGACAAAAAAAGCTGTTCCCAGAAAAAGAGCGGAGACGGAAACAACCAGATTGTGGAAACGGATCGGAGGCAAAGCTTGCAGAGTGGTCAACAGATAATAGAAATAGAAAGGAAACAGGGGAAGGGCAAAACGAACCCCGGTATAAGGCCACAATAAAATCAGAAAAAAATAACCAATACAAAAGGTTTCAACAATTGTTACCTCTTTTTTCCACTGTCTGTGCAATGCCAGAAACACAGGTGGAACGCTCAGCAAAAACAGCAGGATCCGCACCCACTTGTCATCCCCCCAGATCAATGTGAAATAATTAAGATTATGGAAGAGTTTTACCGGCAATTGGGCCAGCCGGAAATCCAGGAACAGAGAGGTCAGATACCCCCCTCCCCCCGAAAAAACCAGGTGCTGCATGAATGCCAACAGGCAAAAGAGAAACAGTGTCAAGCGAGTTGACTGGGTGATGGAACGATGCTGCAACCAATCTCTCCACAACAAAGCCGGCACAAGAACAATTCCGGCCAAACGGATGGCGTAGCAAACATCGATCAGCAAAGCATGCAGAACCGCCTTGACCCAGAGATCTTTTCCGGCAGAAGAGAGGGATTGCCGCTGCAAAAGTCCTACAGTCAACAGAACAAAAAAGAGAAAAGGCAGGTCAGAGATGATCTCTTCCTTCACCTGCACAAACACTCCGTTGAATCCGACCAGGGCAACAAGAGACAAACGTGATGCAAAAGTCAATTGTTTGGCAAACATCCAATAAAGGGTAAGCAGTGCCAAGAGCAAAAAAGAGGTGACCCACCATTTCATGGCCATCCACGAGAGGCCAAACAGGCTGTATACCGGCAACAGCAGCACGGGAAAACCGGGCGGATAGGCTGGCGGACCTATTTTGGGCATTTCCGGATTGAAGAGATAATGGGTATCGTGGTAGGGAATACCGGAAAGCAGATTGTGCGCGTGCTGGATATAAAGCGCAAAATCATCGCCCCAATCGTGTCCTGGCAAAAAGGTGACAGCGTAAAAGAGCGCCAAAACGCCGAGCAAAATGAAAAAGCTTAGATATTCTCGCCTGCATGTCGGCACAAGTGTGTTCACGAAACCGCTACCAACTCTTGCCAGTAGGTTCCGGAAATACCAGATAACGTCTGGCGGCAAAATTGAGAAACAAACTGGCAACAATGGCAATGATTTTGGAGTGGACTGCAGAAAAACCACTCTGAAACATCCACTGCGTGACTCCCGCATCAAACAGGGAGATCAAAGAGACGGAAAAGAGATAGATGCTCCACTCCAGGAATGAATTCCAGCGAACCCTGTGGCGAAACAAGATCCAAATGGAGAGGAGATAGTTGACAGCCGCAGCCAGGAAAAAGGCCAGCAGCGCCGAGGCAACCAAGTCTGCACCTGTTGCCAGGAAAAGCAGGAAAAGCAGCAGATTGGCCAAGGCAGCGGCACCACCAATGAACAAATAAACAAAAAACTGCAATGCGACCGGAGCCTGATGGGCATTATAACGCACAATGCAATAGAGAGCCCGGAAACCATCTTTGATGCCGATCTTTTTGCCCTCCTGATAGGTTCGCCCATGATAGGAGATACCCATTTCATAGATGCGCAACCGCATATGGGCTATTTTGGCAACCAGTTCCGGTTCGACACCGAATCGCCTTTCCTGGATGTCGATTTGCTGAATGACTTCACGACGAAAGAGTTTGTAACAAGTCTCCATATCGGTCAGATTCAGATCGGTAAACATGTTGGATAACAAGGTCAGGAAACGGTTGCCAACAGAATGCCAGAAATAGAGTACGCGACGGGGGCTGTGACTTAAAAAGCGGGAGCCCAACACTACATCTGCCACCCCTTTCTGCAAGGGTTCCACCAGCCTGAGAAGATCGGTTGGATCGTACTCCAGATCTGCATCCTGAATAGCCACAAAATCTCCCGTGGCCCGCCTGAAACCGGTCTGCAAGGCAGCTCCTTTGCCCTGATTCGCTTCATGATGCAGCACGATTACATTGCTGTGGCTGTTGCGCAATTCATTGGCGATGACCAAGCTGTTATCGCTTGACGCATCGTCGACAATGATCAACTCTATCTCCATCTGTGGAGAAGCAACAGCCAGAACTCGATGCACACATCTCTCCAGGGTTTGTTCCTCGTTATAACAAGGAACAACAACACTTAATCGCCAACTCTCCACCTCGTGCATCAAGAAAATTCTCCTCACAGAGGATAAAAGGCAATGTCTTGGCTCCCATTTCGACTGGACACGGAAAGGCCGGATTGGTTTCATGTCCATTATACTGATGGGATGGACCACTCCCTTTTCAAAACGGCCTCAGATGGGCCAAGATGGAGATTCTATCATCTCAACTAACTGAAAAGGAAGGAGCCTGAGAGGGAGGGGTGCACATATCTCTGTCTTGCCCCCGGTTGCTTGGGTCATTATCCGACACTGACCGTTCCCAAACAACCAGGGGCAAGACACACCATCGGCCACAAGTTAATTGATATACTGTCCCCTGATTTTGTCCCCTGATTTCCCCTGTCCCCTGATTTCCCCGTTCGGTAGTTCCATCTGACAGTTGAAATGGCCACTTTTTGGTGGCATAGTCTCTCGTATGCGGTTTATTCAGAATGGCCGCTGGTGTTGAAACCGCAGGGAGCGGGAATGACATGGCACATCCAGAAGATGTTGAAACCAAAGCAACCAAGAAGACCAAGAAGACCAGTTGGCATGGTCTGTTGGCTCAGGTTGTGACAGAGCCTCTGACATCCGCCAAAATTTCCGTTCAGACTGAAATTGATGTGACCAGCGCCTCTCCCAAGGCAGATATTGTTTTGCTGCGCAGAGAGGGGAATACTTGGACGGAAGAGCAAAAGGCATGGCTCGCAGACGGAATGCGCGACACCAACGCCCGTGAATTGCTGATTGAATTCAAGTTTACCGAGAGCATGAACGAGTGGATACTCAGGCAACTGATTGTTTACGATCATCTCTATCAGGAGAAACAGCAACTCAAACGGAGTGACTTGAGAAGCATACTGCTGCTTTCAAAAACGCCAAATACAGGCATCCTGGAAGAGCATGGCTTTTCTCTGACCAACAAGGACGGCGTTTACCTATCCAATCTCCGCATCTTTAACTCGGTTTGCGTCATTCTGCTCAACGAGTTGTCAGATGCGCCGTATAACGCCATGTGGAAGTGCTTTGCCAGTCGACGACAGGAATGGCAGAAGGCGTTTGCACGTATCAGTCAGCACAGCTTGCCAAAGACATCGGTTGAACACGAATGTGTCGTGTTTGGCGTTAAAAAATTACGCATGGAGGGTATGATGGAAAATATGGACCCAACGAGGCTGACACCTGAGTACGTCATGGATCTGGGCCGTCAGGAACTGTTTGCTTCTATGATGAACTCCATGTCGGACGAGGAATTGCTCAAATTTCAACGTCCGGCAAACATTCTTCAGGAAGGCGAGCAGAAAGGCGAGCAGAAAGGCGAGGCCAAATTGTTGCTCCGCCTACTCCAAAAACGCTTTGGCGACCTGCCGTCCTGGACCATCGAAAAAGTCTCCACAGCCAAACCAGCCATGCTGGAGGAGTGGAGCCTGCGCATCCTGGACGCTCCAACCCTGGAAAGCGTTTTTGCCGATCCGTCCTGATACCCATCAGGTGATCCCCCAACCAGCAATGTACCATGTGGTGGCCGCCACCTTCATGGCTCTGGCCACGCCATTGGCTGCCAGCGGAAATCACAGCGGAAATCAGAAATCAGGGGACAGTATATCTATTTCCAATTCAGCGGAAATCGAAATCAGGGAAATCAGGGGACAGTATATCTATTTCCCCATCGAACACCAGTTAATTGATATACTAGGGAAATCAGGGGACAGTATATCTATTTCCCCATCGAACACCAGTTAATTGATATACTGTCCCCCGATTTCCAAGTTAATTGATATACTGTCCCCCGATTTCGGATTCAAGGAGTAAATCAAACCGGCCACATATTGTTATGATCTGGCCCTTCCATTGGCAAATCACAAACAGAAAACCAGATCCGTCGTTTCCCGGTTGGAAATCGAAATCGGGGGACAGAAATCGGGGGACAGTATATCTATTTCCCCATCGGGAAATCGAAATCGGGGGACAGTATATCTATTTCCCCATCGAACACCAGTTAATTGATATACTGTCCCCGGATTTCGGTCGGGAAGTTAATTGATATACTGTCCCCGGATTTCGGTCGGGATTTCCCATCGAACACCAGTTAATTGATATACTGTCCCCTGATTTCGATTTCGGAAGGAAGTTAATTGATATACTGTCCCCTGATTTCATTATACTGTCCCCTGATTTCATTCTGTCCCCTGATTTCATTCGACATCCTCCTGGGGACAGTAAATCCGGGGACAGTATATCTATTTCCCCAGGGACAGTAAATCCGGGGACAGTATATCTATTTCCCCATCGAACACCAGTTAATTGATATACTGTCCCCGGATTTGTACATCGAACACCAGTTAATTGATATACTGTCCCCGGATTTCAAAGTGCGAACAAATCAAAATAAGCGAAACCAAAGCAATAGAGGTATGGTTCAGTTAAAAAGCAAGATTATAATAATTAAAACAATCCCGTAAAACAGCCACTTGATTGTATATCTGTTTTTATTTATGGTATCTGACATCTGATACATAGCAGAGGTCAGTTCCTCATTTGATTCCTTAAGCAACGTGCGCGTTGTATCCGAAGTCAGAACTGTATCATCCTCATCAACCAAAGCTTCTTCATCAACCACCTCAAACCATTTTGGATGTTTTCTGGATAAATCTTCCTCTATCCATTTGTATGTGTTGGCACAATCACGATGATAATTGTTAAAATTTTCATCAGCATCCCAACAGATGTCTCTGAGCGCATCCCTAAGTTTATACTGACGCCAAATATTGAGATTCTTAAGCAATTGCTCAACAGCAAGAACGTTATCCTTCTTATAGACATACTTGATATCGTCAACAGTAAACCTTTCTAAATTTTTATAAGCACATGCTCTATATGCTATATCTTCATGCTCAAAGTGAATTTTGTTTGACTTGTCCTTGCTATGAAAATCCTTAATAGAGTCTTTGTAGATAGAACACCTAACAAGCCCATAATCACTTAGGAATTTCTTTCCTTCCTCCTTTTTATCCCTGTCTTCCTTAACAATCCACCGCTTAGCAACCTCCAAGCTGTCAAATTCATGTCGACAATCATTTGCGTTCTCAAGTAATAAACCTAAAGATCTTGCCCACGAAGAAGAGACGGGCAATTTCTTGGCTAGATTCCAAATAGTAGAAAATAATTTGTCGTGTAAATACTCAGCATAACCATCCATTGGCCCTTCGTAATTTTTAGAGATTCTAGAATTCTGACTAAGGGCAAGCAAAAGTAATCGTTGTTTTTCCTCCGTTAAAGAACCCCAAAGCTCATTATCTGCCTCAAGAAAATCAGTGAGAAATCCATCATCCAGTGTTTCGTTTCTAAATAGTTCGACAAGTTCCTTGTTGGTGATGCTTTTGAACCACTTAAGAAGCTTCTCTTCGTCACCATTGAATAATGCCAATGGTAATTTATGAAATTGCCAATCTCCTCTACCAATCGACTTGTTTGTCAGGCAAGCCAGCTTAAGATAATAGTTGCCGTCTTCAATTGCTTTCTTAAAGATTTTTGCTATCGTTTCTTCATGCAAGCAATATTGAGCCAGTGTTAAACATATAAACTCATTGCCGGTGTCAAGCAGCCTTAGTTCTGTTATTGAATCCAAATCATGAGAAGATATCCTTTGTGAGCTAGCCGACTTGCTCTCAAAAAATGACCGAACATAGTCGGCAGAGCCACTTAAAAGTTCTGCTTCTTTAATCGGAACTTTCGACAGAAAAAACGCGCTATTATGTTGACATCATTGTATAAAACAATGAAATCGCTTTATGCTCTCTG
>NZ_RXIU01000170.1 GCF_004217665.1 Candidatus Magnetaquicoccus inordinatus
CATCAACATCTTGCCTTGGGTCTGTTTATCCATCTGGAGATGGTCCCGGATCGGTTGCCGCAGCGCTTGCAACATTTGCTCAAACAGTTTCCTCCTGGAACCCTGCAATTTGAGGTGGGTATTCAATCTTTTAATCCAGAGGTGCAGGCCCGCATTGCCCGGCCTTGGCACTATCAACGCACCATGGATAATCTGCGTTGGTTGGTGGCGGAAAGCGGTGTGCATCTGCATACCGATCTGCTGATTGGTTTGCCGGGAGAGAGTTTGGCCAGCTTTGCTGCCGGTTTTGATCAACTGTTGGCCATCAATCCGCATGAGATTCAGGTGGGTATTCTGAAACGTTTGCGCGGTGCACCCATCGCGCAGTATAGCGAGCCATTTGCCATGCTCTACAATCCTGATCCACCTTATGATCTGCTGGCCAATGGGCAATTGGATTTTTTATTGCTGCGTCGTTTGAAACGGTTGGCACGCTATTGGGATCTGTTTGGCAACTCGGGCCGTTTTCGGCATGTACGCAGTTTGTTTGCAGAGCAGGAGAGCGCTTTTGCCCAATTTTTACAATTGAGTGACTGGTTATATGCCAGCATCGGGCGAACCCATGCCATCTCCTTGCGCGAGCAGTTTAACTATTTGTATAGAGGGTTATGCGAAGCTCTGGGCTGGCCAGAGCAGGTGGTACAGTCCGCTTTGACAAAAGATTGGCAAAACAGCAGCTTGCAAGATCCCCCCGACTGTTTGCGGGGGCTGGCGGTTAAACGGGCGATTCGGGCTCCTGCAGGGGTTCCCACGCGGCAAAGACGCCATCTGACACATCAGGAAGCGGAAAGTTTGTGAACAAACTGTCGTTCGTAACTATTCGCCACCTGAAACTATTGCGGGTCCAGGGAGGGCACCTCCCTGGCCGGGTCCAGGGATGGAATCCCTGGGATTTTGCTTTTAATCTTTTGCCTTTGGCGCGCTTTTCAAACCAAGCCGACGCGCTTTTTGCGTCGGCTTAAGCGCCTAATGGAAGCAAGCTGTGCGAATTGGCGCGCATTTTTGCGCCAATCCGCACAGCATCCCCATGGGGGTAGATCTGGCGAGCCAGCACGAACCTGAACAGTTACCGTCGCGCAATTGCTTATACCTTGCCTATGCGCTTGTGCAAGGCGATTTATGCACAAACGCGCAGTGGATTGCTGCACTAAAGTCCAGAGAGTGGAGCGCCGGCTTATTCGTGCGATCCGTCGCAATAGGGTGCAGAAGCGGTTTTGCGGCAGGTACAGATGGCCACCCGTGCAGCAGCCTGCAGCACCACTTTACGAGGAGTGCTGCGACTTCCCTGATGTGAACCATCGCAATAGGGCTCTTGTTTGCTGCGTCCACACAGACAAATTTCATGTTCACCGGCGGGAAGATCTAAAATTAATGGTGTGGACACGGCTTATGGCTCCTGAGAAATCGTCTCGCTACTCTCTGTTGCTGCAGAGCTATCGGGAGAGGCTTGGTTTTCTGTACTGGCTTTAGTGCTGCGTTTGCGCGGTGCACGCGGCTTTTTTTCGCTGGGAGCTGCCACAACAGCTCCCTCTGTATCGCTTGTGTTGGTGGCAGTACTTTTGCTGGTTGTACTGCTTTTACCGGTTGTACCGCTTGCGCTGCGGGTGCGACTGCTACGGGTTCTGCTTTTGGGAGCAGGAGGGGGTTCCGTGGCGACTGGTTCGCTCAGCTCTGTTGCTGCACTCTGTTCTGTCGCACTGCTTGCTGCAGTTGCTGCTTCTGTTGCCATCTCTGGTTCTGTCGGTACGCTCTGTTCATTGGGCTCCCCCTGTTCGTGGCCTGAGGCTACGGGAGAGGGCATCACAACAGAGGAGGCAACAGAGGCTGTCTCTGTTTTTTCGTCTATAGGAACGACAAAAGAGGTGGCAAGTTGCTCGCTTACAGTCAACACTGTTATCGATGCAGCTTCGGCAAACACAACCTCCTGGGTCTCCGTTGGTGGGCTTGCCGGTGGTAGTGGCTGCGGATGTATACTGCTGTCCACTGTTGCCTGTGCCAGGGTCAACAACGGAGGTGTCGCCTCCGCATCGCTGCTCTCTTGTGGCAATGGCAGTGTTGCAGAGTAGAGCGGTGCGCTATGGTCCTGTACAGAATCTTCTTTGGGCAACTCAGATGTGCCCTTTTCAACTGCAGGAGATTCTACCGCTTTCTCGCTATCGGCCAGGGGCAGTGCAGGAGATTCTACCGCTTTCTCGCTATCGGTCAGGGGCAGTGCAGGAGATTCTACCGCTTTCTCGCTATCGGTCAGGGGCAGTGCAGGAGATTCTACCGCTTGCTCGCTATCGGCCAGGGGCAGTATGGGAGATTCTACCGTTTGCTCGCTATCGGCCAGAGGCAGTATGGGAGATTCTACCGCTTTCTCGCTATCGGCCAGGGGCAGTGCAGGAGATTCTACCGTTTGCTCGCTATCGGCCAGGGGCAGTGCAGGAAATTCTACCGTTTGCTTACCATCGGCCAGAGGCAGCATGGGAGATTCTACCGTTTGCTCGCTATCGGCCAGGGGCTCTTTGGCTGCAGAAGAGAGTAGAGGAGTTGTCTCTGCACTGGCTGGATCTTCTTGTTGTGCCGGATAGCTTAGGGGTGTGTTATCGCTGGCCGTTGATTCATCAACTTGATTGGCCAGTGCGTGGCCTTTTGCCAATGCAATCGATGCACCCTCCCCAAAAATATCTTCACACTCTTTCAATATGGCTGCACTCTCCTCACTATTTCCTTCACTACCCTCTTCAAGATTCTCCTCATACTCCTCCAGCGCACTGGTTGCGCTCTCCTCCAAAGGCAATGCTTGAGCAGAGCTGCCTTGAGAACGGGATTGACTGGAACGGCGCCGTCTGCGTCGGCGTCGGGAGCGTGAGGGGGTGGTGGCGCTGCTTTCTGTTTCGCTGCCTGCAGAGCTTTTATCCGTGCCATTCTCGCTGGTATCCTGGAGATCTGCTGCCTCTGCTGGGGCAGAGCCACCCAGAACATATAATCCTGGCACTTGCGTGACTCTCACCGCCTCATCTGCGGCATTTTTTTCCGAGGGGTCAACAGCGGCTTCGCTGGCGATGGCTGCAGATTGGTTTTCGGTATTGCGGTTGTTTTGTCCCGGTGGGTTGTTGCGGCGATGCCGTGTCGCTGGCGGGCGGGCGCTCTGATTATCGGCAGGCAACTGTTCAATATCCAATGAACCCAGCATGTCCAAAGGTTCCGTGAGCGCTGCAGAGACGGTTTGGGTGGGCTTTTTGCGCCGCCGCCGCCGCCGCCGACTTTTTTCGCTATTCTCTGCCTCGGTGCGTGGCGATTTTTCAGCAGTAGATTCGTTTGCCTGGCTGGTTGGGGCGATACTCTCCCGCGTTTTACTGGGACCGATCTCCTCTTCATCGGGATCATCATCGGGATCATCCAGTTCATCGACATACTCATCTGCTTCATCAGGCTCTGCGGTGACCTGCAGATGCCGCGCCTGCATGGCTTGACGTGCCTCTATCTCTTCTGGACTACGCTCCACACGATTTTTGTGAAATTCAGGAGTTTGCAGGCTGGGATCGCCATAAAGCAGAATAATGGTATCGTGTGTTACCTCCATGGCACGAATCTGCTCACGTTTATTGTTGAGCAGATAGTTGGCCATCTCTTGCGATGTGGTGTAGGTCAAACGGCTGTAACGACCTTTGGCAACCTCTTCTTCCAGTTGTCGAAACAGATGGATGGAGGCCGACTCAACCGAGCGAATGGTGCCCAATCCTTTGCAACGCGGACATTCCAAACGGTTGGATTCATTAAAAGTCGGCTTCATGCGTTGCCGAGAGAGCTCCAGGAGTCCGAAAGGAGAGATTTTGCCGATCTGAATTTTGGCGCGATCCAGTTTGAGCGCCTCTTTCAAATGTTTTTCAACCTCCATGACATGCTTTTTGTCGTCCATATCGATAAAATCGATGACAATCAGCCCTCCCAGGTCACGCATGCGCAACTGTCTGGCGACCTCTTCTGCTGCCTGAATATTGGTTTTGAAGGCTGTGCTCTCAACATCTTTTTCCCGTGTCGAGCGACCGGAGTTGATGTCGATGGAGACCAGCGCTTCTGTGGGGTCGATCACCAGATAACCCCCTGCACGCAGTGGTACCTTGCGCTCGTGCATGGATTCGATCTGATTTTCAATTTGATAGCGGGCAAAAAGAGGCAGCGAATCCTTGTAGGGCTGCACCACTTTGACATAGCGCGGCATCAACAAGCGCATAAAATCTTTGCCGATACGATAACCCTCTTGTCCATCGATCAAGATCTCTTCCATGTCGGTGGTGTAGAGGTCGCGAATGGCACGGATAATCAGGTCACCCTCTTCGTGAATCAAGGCCGGCGGTTTCAGTTGTGCGGCTTTTTCTTCGATGGCTTTCCAGAGACGCAAAAGATAGGACATGTCACGGGCAATCTCCCGCTTGGTGCGTCCCAGGCCAGCCGTGCGGATGATCAAGCTGACATGGTTGGGAATCTCCATGGAAGATAAAACTTCTTTGAGATGTTTGCGCTCGCTGGTGTCGGTAATTTTGCGCGAGATGCCACCGCCGCCGGAATTTTCCGGCAACAATACCGTATAGCGTCCGGCCAGGGAGATATGGGTGGTCAAGGAGGCCCCTTTATTGCTTCTGGCCTCTTTTACCACCTGGACCAGCAGGGTCTGACCACGACTTAACAGACGTTGGATAGGGACATGTCGCCGTCGGTGACGCGGTCGTAACTCATCTGTTGGCGGCAACTCATCGGAGATCTCCTCCTCATCGGGTGCAGGAGCTTTGCCGGGAGAATCACCATTTTCGCAAGAGGCTGTCTCTGCGCTGGCAGAAGCTGTCTCAGAGCCCTGCGCTTTGCTGTCGCGTTCGGGTTCTTCCGGGGGATAATATTTGCTGTGAATGTCGTTAATGGAGAGAAAGCCTTGACGCCCTCCATAAAATTCGACAAAAGCTGCTTGCAGGGAGGGTTCGACACGGGTAACACGGGCGAGATAGATATTCCCTTTGATTTGTTCCCTGGAGGCGGTTTCTATGTCAAGATCGATCAGTCGCTGGTCTTGGACTACCGCCACACGCACCTCTTCTGCGTGGGTGGCATCCACCAGCATACGCTTGGTCATTGTTTTTATTGCTCCTGTTGCAACGTGACTCGGACCACAGCGGGCGAGACAGAAAAATGTCCTCGTGCACCGGCGCGGGTCTTTTTGAGGTGTTTAGTATAACTTATGAAAAAATTTAATAAAAAAATTAAAATAACGATTCATGACCCAGTGCGGAAAATGCCGGCTGGGTGGATTATCCCCAAAAACGATCCGTCACAAAGAGTCATTATAGGATAATGAAGACATGGACGTAAAGATATGTAACAGTCAATCTGCAAAAAGGGATGAGAATTTTTCCGGCACTGGGCAACAAAGTGCGGAAGTAGAACATATTTTGGTAAGTGAGCAGGATGCGGGAATGCGGGTGGATCGTTTTCTGCATGGTCGTTTTCCCTCGGTACCATACTCTTTTTTGCATCGGTTGTTGCGTACCGGACAGGTGCGTGTCAATGGCAAGAGGGTGCAAGGGGGAGGCCGTTTGTGTGTTGGGGATCGGCTTCGCTTGCCCCCGGTGCGCTGGCAAAGCGACTCCTTGCCAAGTTCACGCCCTCTTTATCCCCCCGATGGCATGGTGCGTGCGGTACGGGAACGGATTCTTTGGCGCGATGAGGCGCTATTGGTGATGAATAAGGCTTCCGGGATGGCTGTGCATGGAGGCAGTGGCGAAACCTGGGGTGCAATAGATGCGATGCGTCGTCTGTTGCAGTGGGAGGAGAGTCCGTTGCAGCCAGAGCTGTGTCATCGCTTGGATAAGGATACCTCTGGATGTTTATTGTTTGCTTTGACTCCCTTTGCGTTGCGTTCCATGGCCGAGGCATTTCGCCATGGCAAGGTGGAAAAACGCTATTTGGCATTGGTGCGGGGGGTGGTGGCGAAGGATGAGGGGGTGATTGATCTGCCGCTGAGCAAAGGGGTGGTCAAGGGTGGGGAACGCATTGTGGTATCCAGCAGTCATGGCGCTGCTGCCACAACCCGATTTCAGGTCAAACAGCGTTTTGCCAATGCAACATTATTGGAAATTGTTTTGGAATCGGGACGCACCCATCAAATTCGTGTGCATTTGCAAGCGATCGGTCATCCTGTGGCGGGAGATCGCAAATATGGTGATGCTGCATTTGACCAGCGGATGGCCAAAATCGGTTTGCATCGTCTGTTTTTGCATGCCTGGAAGCTCTCCTTTCGCCATCCGCAGAGCGCTGCTGTCATCGCGCTTTCGGCCCCTTTGGAGGAAAAATTGCAGCAATTTATCAATCAACTCACTCCCCTTGCTATCGCGCAGCAGCCTCGTGCCGAGAGCAAAAAGCTGCTAGCGAGAAAAGAGGGTGACTGATTTTGGAAGATGGTGTTTTTTTACCTGATTGTGGACAAGTGTTCCTTTGAAACTGTTTTTCATGTAGAGTATCGGCTGATTGCTGTGAATGCGTTATGGATACGCTCTTTGAGCATGGCTCGACTCTGGGTGCGAGGTGTGTTGGTGGCTACACGATTGCATTTTCTGCTGTTTTGTTGTAGTGCGCTGCTGCTGTTGGTATTTCCGCACGATGTGGCTGCTTTTGCTTTGGGTGAACTCAAACTGCAGAGCAAGTGGGGGCAGCCGTTGCAGGGAGTGGCATCGCTTACCTTGGATCCAGGAGAGGAGATTGTCTCTGTGGATATGGGCAGCAACAGTGACTATTTGACACTGAATTTGCCACGCAAGCCGGTTGTCACGCAGATTACCGCGCAATTGAGTGAACAAAATGGTGGTCTGTTTGTCTCGGTACACTCTGCCAACCCGATTCGCGAGTCCGATTTTTATATTGTCTTACGCATCTCTTCCAATCAGCACACCTATTTTCCTTTCTTGCGGATTCGTCCACCAGTTGGCGAGAAACAGAGCTCCGCAGCCCCAGAAAAAGCATCGACAACAGTGGTGCGCCAAGAGCAGCGCACAGTTGAGGGAGCTCCTGCAGTTGCATCTCCGCCCTCTTCTGCACCAGCAAAAGAGGGGCAAGAGAAAAACTATGGGCCAGTGCGAGCCAAGGAAGGGTTGCGCGATGTGGCTCGTCGTTTTGTAAAAGGTACTCCGTTTACTGTGCAGCAGATTGAAGTGGCCATCTGGCGTCGTAATGCCAATCTATTTACGCGCAACAATATGAATGGTCTCAAGGCGGGTGTGAAGTTGGTAATCCCTTCTCATGAAGAGATTGCCCGGATCAGCAAAAAAGAGGCAAAAGAGATCCGTATCAGTCAGGCCGCTGAGTGGAAAAAAGGGGCCAAAGAGCGCAATCAGGCTGCAGCTCCTGCCCAGCCTCCTGTAGTGGAGAAGGGGTCAGACTCTAAAGCACAGATTGCTGCTCCTGCCGCTGCCGCCCAAGAAAAGGTGACCTTGCCGGTTATGGGAGAGCCTCCTCCCGCCACCAGTGCCACTCCTCGCCCCACAGGAAAAGAGAGCAATGCGGCAAAGGGGGTAGAAAAGGCGGCAGAGAAACCGGCAGCTCCCACCCAGGAAGGGCAGGTGCGTGAGGGCAGCAAGGAGGCAGACAAAGAGCAGGTAAAGGTGGAAAGTGGGACTTTGAAAGCCATTTTGGTGCAATTGCAAACCATCACCCGTGTTTTGGAAAACCAGATCGCAAATATGGTGATGCTGCATTTGACCAGCGGATGGCCAAAATCGGTTTGCATCGTCTGTTTTTGCATGCCT
>NZ_RXIU01000171.1 GCF_004217665.1 Candidatus Magnetaquicoccus inordinatus
AAACGCCGCACATTTTCAGCAAGGCTTTGCCCTGCACCCACCAGGAGGAGATAATCTCCTCCTGGACCTCCATAATAGTTTTCTGATTTTCAAATGCGATTGCCCTGGCCATGTGTCAAGAGAACATGACCTTTGCCGGTTTTTCTGTTACTCTGCAGAAGAGGGATGAGGGAAGGTCAGTGGCGATGAGTGTGCTGCGCGTGGGGTGCAGGGAAGAGTGCTGCCTGGGGGGAGTGAGGGATCGTGAGAGATAGTGGCACAATGATTATCAAGTGGACCATGGTGTTGATCTATTCGGCACTTTCGCTGATCATGGCAACATTTTTGTTGGCACTTGTGCTGCCGTTGGTGCTCAACCCCAACAACTACAAGAGCCGGATTGAGGCAATTGTACTGGAAAAGAGTGGGCGCAACATGCAGTTGGCTGGGGATGTGGAGTGGGAGCTGTTTCCCAATCCGACGATTACTCTCAAGGAGTTGACTGTCAGCAACGCGGCCGGTTTTCGTGCGGAACCGATGCTGAAGATACGTCGTTTGCAAGGGCGTTTGCCGTGGCAAAATCTCTGGCGGGGGCGCTGGTTGCTGGAGCATCCAGTGGCAACTGGCGTGGAATTGCTGCTGGAGAGCGATGCCGCAGGGCGCAACAATTGGGATGATCTGCTGCAGCGGATGCAGGGAGGGGCGCAGAAGGTAAGCGGAACGGGTGCTCCCGATGCGGATACTCTTCCTGCCGGGAATGGTTATCGAGAGAGCAAGCCGTTGCTGTATTTGGCCTCGCAGTTGTTGGCGGTATTGACAACGCATGAGGTGACAATCAAGGATGGTGTGCTGCGTTATTGTGCCTTTGGAGTGGAAGAAGCAAATTGTGCCTTGGCCGAGCATCTGATATTTGCAGCACAGGGGAAAGCAGCAGGGGTACAATTGAAGGCGGATCTGCAGGTGCACACGCCGCCGCTCTCAGGACGGTTCAGCATGGCCTACCAACCGCAGACCCAGGAGCAGGCGGGAGTGACGCAGTGGCAGAATCTGCAGATCAATTGGCGGGGCAAGGTCGATCTGCCGCCGGCCAAAGAGGTGGAATTGGTTTGGCGTTCTGATGTAACCCATGGTCCAGAACCAATGCGTGTGCATTTGCAGCAGATGGACAGTCGCTTGACCGTGTGGAGTGAAGCAGCTCTGTTTCGCGAGTTGAGTTTTGTGTTGCGTGGTGCAGCGTTGGCTGATGGCCAGACTGGCAAGCTGCAATTGCCCCAGGGAGGATTGTTGTGGCGGATCAAATCGGATCAACTGCCACCTGCCGGAGTGGAGTTTGCGTTACAGTCGGCCATGGAGCTGGATTGGCGGCAGGAACGCTTGGATTTGGCAGAGATGCAGGTGATCGGCCCGGCGCAAAGTCGCATAGAGGGAAGTTTGCATGGCA
Source organism: Candidatus Magnetaquicoccus inordinatus (assembly GCF_004217665.1). GTDB lineage: Bacteria > Pseudomonadota > Magnetococcia > Magnetococcales > Magnetaquicoccaceae > Magnetaquicoccus > Magnetaquicoccus inordinatus. The sequence continues at coordinate 1,421 of NZ_RXIU01000171.1, forward strand.
CAGGGTTATGGAGTCAGCCACATGTTCAGGCCCAATTGCGCTCCTTTCGTTTTGATCCGCGGGCACTATTGGTAGCGATGGGACGTTCGGTTCCGGCTATTGCCGATCCCGCAGCGATGCGTTCTGGGAGTGGTTCAGCGGACATCCAGTGGCACGATCAGCAATTATCCATCGCTGATTTGGCGCTGGAGATGGATGGTTCACGCTGGCGTGGTGAGTTGAGTTGGCAGGCGGGAGTGCAGTCGGCGACTCTGCCACAACTGCGTTTTTTCTTGCATGGGGATCGGGTAGAGATAGATCGTTATTTGCCCCCGGAGTGGAGTGGTCCGCAGCAGGCAGGTTTGTTGAATCGCAGCTTGTTGGCTCCGGAGTGGTTGTTGATGGAGATGCCGCAGCAGGGTTTGCCGAAAATAGCCCTGCAGGGGCGGGTGGAAGTGGAGGAGTTGTCCAGCTCTATCGTACCCGCTGCTGATTTGTCAGTAAATATTGCCATGCAAGAGCAGCAGTTACAGTTGCAGCCCTATCGGATAGCGCTGCACAATGGGGTGTTGGAAAGTACACTGCACTGGGATGAGCGCAGTGGAGAGCCAGAGTGGCAGGTGGAAAAGCGCCTGCAGGGGCTGCAGATGGAACCGTTGTTGCGAATGCAGGGGAATACACGTTGGTTGACCGGGCGGATCAATGGGGTGACCCAGTTGCGTAGCCATGGCGTGCAGATGGAGAGCGTATGGGAGAATCTGCAGGGCTCCTATACGTTGACACTTGAGGATGGCGTGATTCATGGTGTCGATTTGGCCGATCGTTGGCGTGAAGGCGCACGCATGCTGCGTGAGCCACGCCCTGCACTGTCGGCAGGTGCGGAAAAGGGGAGTGGTGAACGGCGGTTGCAGACTGCTTTCAGTCAGATCAGTGGCAGTGGCCGTATTGCGGCCGGATTATTGGAAAACAGTGATTTGCAAATAAACGCCACCCCAATACAGGCGACGGGACGAGGCAATATGGATCTGCGCCGTGGGGTGCTGGATTATATGCTGGAGGTTGAGGGTGCGTTGCCACTCTCTGCGGAGTTGGCGAACGGACAGCGTCTGCTGTTGCCGGTGCGCTTGCAGGGGGAAATACAGAGTTGGAAAGGGCCTGTATTTGGCGCGTTACGCGCTGCCCCTCTGGCGCAACCATAGGCAACCACAGCGATTGCGCAGAGAGTGGAGAGTGTTGGCAAGAGTAGATGGCGAGTCAAGCCACAACTTTAAGAATAGGAAAGATGAGCGATGCGCAGAGTGTTCACTTTGCTGTTGGGAATGACTCTTTTGGCAGGGATGGAGCTGCAGGCGGCGCCAAGTATAGTGCAAGAGGAGACGCTGTCTGGACAGGAGTTGATCGGTGGGCAGCCCTTATTATCGGTACCGTTGGCACGACGCTTGTTGGCCAGTGGGTCGCCGCGTTTGCTGTTGCGGGTAGCCAATGAGGTGTTGAGTCGGGGAGGTGCGCCGTTATTGTCAGCCGATTGGTTACGTTTGAAGGCAGAGGCATTATACCAGTTGGAGGAGTATAAGGAGTTGCAGTTGTTATTGAAGGAGATGCCGGAGGAGAGTGTTGCGGTCTATCCTGATCTGCATTTGATTTTGGCAAACAGTTATCGGGAGAGTGGTGATTGTGCGGAGGCGCACAAGCGCTATAGCGTTTTTTTGTTGGCCTATCCTCAGCATGCGAAGCGATTTCAGGCACAGTTGGCTTTGGGTTTGTGTGCGTTGGAGTTGAACCGGGTAGAGGAAGCGGAGTTGCAGTTGCAGTTGTACGAGCAGGAGAGTGAACGGGCGCGTCAGGATCCCTTATGGTTGATCGCCATGGGCGAGTTGGCGCGGCGCAAAGGACAGGTGCAGGAGGAGCGCGGTTGGCTGGGACAGTTGGCAGAGCTGCCGACGCCGAATGATCTTGGTCAGCGGCGGGCGCGTTGGTTGGCTTTGGCGCGTTGGGAGGCAGGACAAAAACACTGGAATATGGCGATTGCCTGGTTGGAAAGTGGGATGCGTCAAGAGGGGGTGTTGCCACGGATGCGCACTCTGCACACACAGTTGTTGCGGCAATGGTTGGCGGGCAACGAGAGTGCGGCAGTGTTGGCCGAGCAACGACAACTGGCAGAGGCGCTGCGCCGGGCGACCGAACAGCGGATGAATGGCCTTAAACAGTTGTTGCGTGCTGACGGCAAGGGGATGGCCGAGCAGGGTCGTCGTTTTCTGTTGTTGGAGCAGTTGTTGCGCAAGGCGGCGAGTGAGGGATTGACGGGGTTGGTGGAAGAGGGAGGAATTTTGCATCCTGGGCAGTTGTGGCCGGGAGGGGAGTTGCCGGAGCTGTTGCGGGTTGCCTATGCAGGTTATGAGCGGGAGACAGGAGATCAGCAGCGGGCCTGGGAGTGGTTGGAGGGGCTCACTGTGCCAGAGGCAGAGGGGGAGCGTTTGTTGCTGCTGGCAAGCTGTACGAGTAGTGATGCACGTTTATTGAATGGAATATTGGATCGTTTGGCCAAGGTCAATGATTGGCCAGAGGGGTTGCGGGCGAGGGGGTTTCGCGCCCTGTTTTTGTTGACCGGGCAGGCCGGGCGACAAGAGGCGATGATTCGTGCGCGTGATCTATTAGGGGCGTTGACACCACAGAGTCGGGAGGTGCAAAGAGCGCTCTCTTATCATCAGGCGTTATTGTGGCAGGCCGAGGGAGCCAAGGAGCGTGCTTTGTTGGAATGGTTGCAATTGGTGGCGGTTGCTTCTGGCAAGTCAGAGGAGGATCGTTATTTGCCGGATGATCCACGACGGATGGCAGCGGCACTCTTGCAAACACAAGGTTGGCCGGCAGCAGCTCAGGAGCTGCGGCGGCGCTGAAACCAGCTTTGCCTATCCGGTTGGCCTGGTGAGACTCCTCATCAATGGAGCAACAGTTCATCCAAACTTGCAGCATCGAGGATACGTTCGCTCCAGGTGTCAATCATGGCAGTATCGGCACTGTTGATCTGCCCAATAATCGTTTCTGATAACGGTCCGAAGCGGCGCTGCAGCACGCGCAGCAGAAAATCAATTTTGCCTTGGCGTTCGCCAAGCAATTTACCACGCATCTCCCCACGCATCTCCCCACGCATCTCCCCACGTGATTCGCTCTCCTGTTGTGCCTGGAGAAACAGAGGGCGAAGTACGTCATTTTCCATAATATTGAAGACAAGAGCCATTTTTTCAGCCTCCTCTTTGACGGTGATTTCCAGTTTGCGCAAGCGGGAGAGGATGACCAGACTGGTCAGGGCATCGGCTCTGGCCTTGAGGGGCAAGTCGCTGATGCGCAGCAAGATCTCCCGCAGGGTATATTGGGTGTTTTCTTGTCGGCAGAGGATGGCGAGGATGTTTTCCTCCAATGCCGGACTATTCATAAGAGTATGACACTCTATGGAGCGTATATCCAGAAATTCGTAGTGGTAGAACAAATGGGGTTCTGCGATGCGGGCGGCAGGTTGCCACTTTTCTTCGCCGACATACAGCACTTTTTGCAGGATGGGGGTGTCGGGATAGTCGCGGCGAATGAAGGCATAATACATCAGCATGCGCCAATCCATGTTTTCCGGTCGGCTTTGCAGGTCGAGGTGAAAAATAGTGTTATCTTTCATCAAGAAGACAAGATCCGGGATGCGTTTTTGCGTAGAGGGAAATTCGACCGGCAGGCGGCGCACAGCCTGCTCGCCAAGCAGAGCTTGCAACAGATATTGGGGAGGCTTGCGGAACAGATCTTTAAGCACCGTATCATATTGCGAGCGATTGGTCTCTCCATCTCTTTTTATTGGGGGTGAGGTGTGCCTGGTTGGTTTGGCCATGATGGAGTGCACCGAAAAAGAGCTCAGGAAGATGTTGATGATTCCATTTTTATTGCAAGTTATAGCATGCGTGCCGGTTCTCTGGCAATTGGGAGGGGATTTGGCGGTTACAGAGTCAAAGCCCATTCATTCATTAACCCGATATGGCAGATATGTGACACTGTGGCAGAGAAGCAACAGACGGGATGGCTAATATATTATATTATGATAAATCAATAAGTTAGTCAGAAGATGATTGCTCAGAAAAATTGGTACGCATTCTGCTTTAAGAGGAAGCAAGTGCGTTGCATGGCAACCGCAGCGGTCAGGTAAGAGGGGATAGACCGAGAGGGTTTTAAGAAAAAAATGCTGGGGATCACATTTTTTTCTTGACGGCCCACAGACAAATCACCTATAAGCGTACCGAAGGTTGTTGCAGATTGGCAACAGGGTGTTGCAAAGAATACACACAGTCCATTTTGATTAATAGACGCTTCCGGATCAGCCGGAGGTCAGTTTCTCTCAAGACACAAGGAGAAGTTAGCAATGAAGAAGTCAATGATTTTGGGTGCAGCCGCTTTGGCAACCTTGATGATGGCAGCTCCCCAGCAGGTAAAAGCGGGCGAAGTGAAGTTGGGTGGTTATTATATGTTCCGCATGCAGGATGCTGATTCAACAGTCGCCAAAGATGCCGCCAATGTGGATAGCATTCGCGGTTGGCAGCATCGGGTGCAGTTGAACATGGATATGGTCCAAGACAAAACGACCCATGCGCACATGGTAGTTCGTGCTTTGGACAGCAGTGTGGTGCAGGGTGCAGATAACGCAGTTGGCGCCAGCGGTGGTGTCAGCTTCTCCGGTACCACCAGTAGCACCCCGGATTGGGCGATTCGTAAAGCATGGTTGGAGACCGATGCATTTGGTGTTGGTTTGAAAGTGGGTCATATGCCCATCGCTTTGAACGATAACATCCTGGTCAACAACGATGATACCGGTTTCGGTGCCGTGATGTTGAGCAAATCTTTCGGTGATGTGACCGCAGTGTTGGCCAACGTCCGCATCAACGAAGGTAACTTGAGCGGTTATTCCTTGGCTTCGGATACGGCTTATACGGATGCCTATAATGCCAACTTGGCTGCTGCTGTTGCCGGTGCTGGTGTTCCAGCAACGGCAGCTCAAAAAACGGCTGCAGCAGTGGCTGGAACGGCTGCCCGGACCGGCTTTGGTGCACACGATGATGATATCGATCTGTATGTCCTGGCCTTGTTGGGTAAAGTTAGTACCGTCAACTATGGTGTGACCGCTGCTTATCTGGATGCTGGTAAAGACAGTGCTCTTGGTGGTGTTTCCGGTAACAAGAGTCTGAGCGACACATGGTTGGCCGTGACCCTGAATACCGTGTTGGGTGGTGTGGATGTGACCGCGACCGGTGTTTTGGAAACCGGTATGCGTAATGTGACGGTTACTTCGGCTGCGACCAGCCAGCTCGATGGCAGCGGTGCTTTGGGTGCCTTGCGTTTGAAGGGTGACCTGCCGGGTATGGCCAAGGGTAGCGCCTGGAATGCCTATGGTATGTATGCCAGTGAAGATTTCACCGCGATCACCAGCCGTAACCCGGTTTGGTCGAAGACCTGGGATATGTCTGGTCCAGGAGCCCAAGATCTGTTGCGTAACTGGGCTACTGCCGCTGGCGTTACCCCGGAATCGAACATTTGGGCATTGGGCGCTGGTTTGACCTTTGTTCCTGCCCCCAACTGGACGATCAATCCCATGTTGGACTATGTGCAAGTGGCCAAAGATATCGACTATGCCAAAAATGGCAAGCTTGACAATCGTACCAATGGTGCTTGGGGTGGTGGCGTAGAAGTGGCTACCATGCTGAATCCGGCGACTCGTTTGGCTGTGACCGGTCTGTATGTTGATCCGAACGATAAGACCAACAGCGATGTTGCGACCGCAACCGATGGTATGCACGTGATCGAAGCCACCCTGAAGATGACCTTCTAATTCTTCAGTAAGGTTGTTGCAGCAAGACCCTGAAGGGAGGCGGAGTTTTCCGCCTCCCTTTTTTGCATCTGCAGGGGGTGGTGTGATCTGCTACAGAGCCCAAGCATTGTGCAGAGAGTAAAGTGCGGAAAAATCTCATCGCGCTTGTTTGCTGCAGGATTGTTGTTGATAGAAATAGGTTAGTGCTGGTACCCTGAATCTGACCAGTCCATCTTGTGCAGTGGGAGGCCAGTATTGTGACCACCATTACCTTCGATACTCGTAACTATTCAGGTTTGTGCTGGCTCGCCAGCTCTACCCCCATGGGGATGCTGTGCGGATTGGCGCAAAAATGCGCGCCAATCCGCACAGCTTGCTTCCATTAGGCGCGCTGCGCCGACGCAAAGAGCGCGTCGGCTTAGTTTGAAAAGCGCGCCAAAGGCAAAAGATTAAAAGCAAAATCCCAGGGATTCCATCCCTGGACCCGGCCAGGGAGGTGCCCTCAATGCCATTAACTTAGCAACATGGTCTATTATTTGGTAGAATAGGCGGGTATATTCCACTCTTAATGTAGGAG
>NZ_RXIU01000172.1 GCF_004217665.1 Candidatus Magnetaquicoccus inordinatus
AGATTCTGCAGCGTGAGATTGAACGTGTGGCTCTCAGCAAAGAAAAAGATAGCGCCAGCCGTGATCGTTTACAGGCTCTGGAAAAAGAGTTGGCCGATCTGAAAGAAAAATCGGTACAACTGACCGCTATTTGGGAACAGGAACGCCACGCCATCGCCCAGGCACAAACGCTGAAAGAGAGTCTCGAACGCAAACGTTTTGAACTGGAAGAGGCAGAACGCTTGGTCAATCTGGAAAAGGCCGGTCAACTGCGCTATGGCGAAATTCCTGCCCTGGAAACACAACTGCTCAAGGCACAGCAGATGGCCAGCAACAGTGGTCGTCGCCTGTTGCGGGAAGAGGTTTGTGAAGAGGATATTGCCGCCATCATCGCCCATTGGACAGGCATTCCCGTCGCCCGCATGCTGGAGGGCGAAAGAGAAAAATTGCTGCATATGGAGGAGCGTTTGGCAGAGCGGGTGATTGGGCAAGAGGCTGCCGTCCAGGCTGTCTCCCGTGCTGTGCGCCGCTCGCGTGCGGGGCTGCAGGATGCCAACCGCCCCATCGGCTCCTTTATCTTTATCGGACCAACCGGTGTGGGTAAAACTGAATTGGCCAAAACCCTGGCTGCATTTCTCTTTGACGATGAACAGGCCATGGTACGGATTGATATGTCAGAATATATGGAACGCCATGCGGTGGCACGACTGCTGGGCGCCCCTCCTGGATATGTCGGCTATGAGGAGGGGGGACAGTTGACTGAAGCGATTCGGCGCCGTCCCTACAGCGTTATTTTGCTGGATGAAATTGAAAAGGCCCATCCAGAAATCTTTAATGTCCTCTTGCAACTGCTGGATGATGGACGCTTGACCGATGGCCAGGGACGCACCGTTGATTTTCGCAATACAGTCATCATCATGACCTCCAATGCCGGTTCACACGCCCTCGACGCAGTTGACCACCATGGCCTGGAAGAGCTCTCGGCAGAACAGGCAGCAAGAGCTGCCTTGCGTGCCATTTTCCGTCCTGAATTTCTCAACCGTTTGGATGACATCATCCTCTTCCACCGTCTGGCGCGCAGCCAAATGGATGCCATCGTAGAGATTCAACTGCGGCGACTGAGTGAACGCATGGCGGAGCGCAAAATGGGACTACTGCTTTCCCAGGAAGCACGCCATCGGTTGGCAGAGTTGGGCTTTGATCCTGTGTATGGCGCCCGCCCCCTGAAACGGGTGATCCAACAGTGGGTCCAGGATCCGTTGGCGGAAGGGATTCTTGCCGGAACCTTCCGGGATGGTGATCTGATTGCAGTAGAGTCTGGCGAAAAGGGTCTCACCTTTGTCGTCACTGGCAACAGTCGAAACGAAACATGATCGAAAACAAACCGGCTTTACAGAGACCAAATGGCTGCCACAGCGCGCACTGACAGTAGCCACACCCAAAGTGCACAACAGTTGCGCAGCCATACCAATAACCGTAACCCTTCCAACCACTCTGCCTGGCGGCTGGAGAGCGCGATCATCTCCGTCAACAACAAAGCCGCCAGCACCCCTCCTTGCCAGCCTTGCCAGAGAGACCAGCTCTGCCAGCCCGGCTGCAACCACTGAGCCGGCAAAGGAATGGAAAAAACCAGGAGAGCGGCCATTATTCCTGCCACCAACCAGGAGAGCCAACGCCGCATGCGTTCCCAACCTCCGTTGCACAATGCGCAGCGCCACTCTTCGCGCAGAGCAACATCACGGTTGAATGGTCCGCTCTCCAACCATAACAGGGGCCAATACAACCAGATGGTCGATTTGATCCCCCACCGATAAAGCATGGCCGGCAAAAAAAAGCAGACAAAGGCCAGCACACCAAAGAGCCTTTTCAACAGGCCAGGCGCGAGCAAAATTTCTTTGATTTCAATAATAGAGAATGCCTTGGTCCACAAAAGCAAATCGGGAACCAGCTCTGGTGGATGATGCAGATCCAATATCCACAAAAAACGCCGCCAATTGCCAGGCAGGGAGCGCAGACCATACCAGGGGTGGGCCAAGGTGGCCACCACTCGTACCAACAGGGAGCGCAACCAGATACCGATAATCCACGGCACCCCAGCCAAGAGAATGGCAATGGCCAATTCTCCCTCTCCTGCCACTGCTCCCAACCACATCAGGGTAATCGCCGCCGCCACGATGCCCACCAAGGTGACCGCCAAACCCCAGGCAAAAGCCACCTCCACAATGCCTGCCCGCGCCGCCCCTATGGCCAAGGAGAAGGCCACCAGCAAGGCAATAAGTACCGCCCCCTCCATGGCTCCGGCCACCGCCAGAGCCATGGCAATCCACATGGACAACAGGCTGATCAGTGTGACGCGAAAGAAGAGTTGCCACTGTCCGACATAAGGTAAAAATTGCTCTGCCAAGGATGCAGCGAGAAAACCGGTGCCAAAAAGAATGATCGGCAAAAAGACAAACCAGTAGAGAAAGGGTGTACCAAAAGGGGTCAATGCGGTTTTATCCGCCACATAGGCGGCAAACCAGCGTGCTCCTTTTTCAGTGGAGAGCGGTGAACGCAACAACAACAAGGGAGCAAACACAAAGGGAATCCATACCGACCAGTGCGGCGCCCCTTGCCAAACCAGCCAGCCTCCCAGCACCGCGGCCCAAAATGTTTCCGCCACCGCCAACCAGCTTGGCTCCCCCCAGATCACCGACTCTTTACTGGAAACAAGACGCATGCTGTTTTTCCATCCACTCCGGCAGTGCTACGGTGAGGTGGTGGCTATTGAAAAATCTGCTCATACTCCTGGCGCGCCCGGTCATAGTCGCCCATCTGCCCAATATCCATCCAATAATCCAGAAAAGGAAAGGCTGCCGCCGTCATCCCTGCTGCCACCACCTTGCGCAACAGATCCGGCATATCCAGATAGTGGTGCGCCGGAATCAACGACAAAACCGCCGGATCCAGAACATAAATACCGGCGTTGACAAAATAGTGGTGGGTGGGTTTCTCCTCAATGGCCAGCAGACGATGCTGTGCCAACTCAACCACACCAAAAGGGATGGTTTGTTCGACACGTCGCACACACAAAGTTGCTTGCGCCTGATGTGTGGCATGAAAATCCAGGATGTGTTGAAAATGGATACGGGTCAACAGATCACCGTTCATGACAAAAAATGGCTGCTCAGGGGGTTCGGGCAACAAGGAGAGTGAACCTGCTGTCCCCATACGCTCCTTCTCTTCCAAATAGCGAATTTCCGCTCCCCATGCGGCACCATTGCCAAAATATTCCTGAATCATCTGCTTTTTATAGTTTACCGAAAGATAAAAACGGCGAAAACCATATTGCAGAAAACTCTCCAGAATCACCTCCAATATCGGTTTGTGTCCTACCCGCAGCAGCGGTTTGGGACAGTCGCGGGTAATTGCGCCCAAACGACTGCCCAATCCCCCGGCCATCAACACCACCCAATTTTCTTTGCAGAGCGGCTGGGTCAGCTCTTGCAGCAGCTCCATACCCACCAATACACCACGCTCATCCACCACCGGCAGGTGTTCAATCTCCCGCGCATTCATCAAGGCCAACACCTGTTCGCGGGAATCGGTCACTTGTACAGTGATAGGATGGGGATTCATCACCCGACTGACCGGTTCCTGCAAACCAATCTGGTTGAGCAGCCCGCGACGAATATTGCCATCGGTCACCACACCCAGCAGATGTCCCTGTTCATCCACGACCAGGGCCACACGCATCGCCCCCTGATCGATCACCTGAATGGTCTCCAGAATGGTTGCCTCGGCACCTACCAATACCGAACGCCAAGAGCGGCGCTTATTCATTTTGTCAACTCCCTGGCTGGAACACCGACAACGGTTGCCCCTGGCGGCACATCCCGTACCACCACGGCCCCTGCACCTATACAGGCCCGTGCCCCGATGCGTATTCCTTGAATCACTGTTGCCCCTGCACCAATATGCGCCCCTTCACCCACCTCTACATTACCGCACAAAATCGCCCCCGTAGCCACATGCGCATGGGCCTGTACGATACACTCATGTTCCACTACCGCTCGGCTATTGATCAACACATTGGCCGACAATTGACAACCATTTTGAATCACTGCCGCTGCCATGACTTGCACCCCTTCCGCCTGGACCACCGATTCTGCCAACCAGGCAGCAGGATGAATCAGAGAGGCAAAACCATAGCCTTGTTCCTGCAGTTTCAGGAACAGCAAGCGCCGTTTTTCTGTACTGCTGACCGAGCCGAGACCATTGAGCAACAACACAGAGCGGACAGACAATCGAGAGAGATAGCCATCATCCCCCAACAAGGGGGCCGGGCAACCATGCTGCACAATGCTCTGTGGATCGGGATCCACCACTCCAACCACTCTCTCCATCCAACCCAACCCCTGCAAGGTTGACAACAATACCCGGCCATGTCCGCCACAACCCAGCAATATGAAACGCATCTCCCCTCCTCGGTTTCCCCTCAACCAGACAGCGACGCAATACAGCAATCACCGACTCCTCGGCATCTTTTCCATTTTTTCCGCTCAACCCAGACAGCGACGCAAAACAGCAATCACCTGCTCCTGCTCCTCCTCCCGCAAGGAGGTGGAACAAGGCAAGGTCAAGATTCGATAGTGGATGGATTCACTGACCCTCTGCCGTGAACGGGGAGCCTGCTGATAGGGAGGCTGCAAATGGACCGGCTTCCAGAATGGTCTGGCCGCCACCCCATCCTCTTGCAAGCGGGCAATCAGCTTACGCATCTGCTCAGGTGTTGCATCGCACAACAACCCTCCCGAAAACCAACAGGCACTCTGGTATCCCGCAGGCTCAGGAAAAGGTTGGATAAAGTGCGCATATTCTTGAAACAGCGCATTATAGCGCTCCCGAATCCGCCGTTTGGCTGTGATGAAGGCTGAGAGACGTTCCAACTGGGCACAACCGACTGCTGCCTGCACATTGGTCATGCGATAGTTAAAACCGATCCGATCATGATCATACTCCTCTCCTTGGCGCGCTGTAGTCGCCAAATGGCGAACCAGTTGCAAAAGAGACTCCTGCGCACCGACTACCGCACCGCCACCACCACTGGTCACCGTCTTGTTGCCATTGAATGAAAAAACTGTCAAATCGGCTCCCAATGTCCCAACCGCCTGTTCTCGACAGGAGCTGCCCAAAGCGGCGGCTGCATCCGCCACCACCGGCAAACGCCACTTCCGGGCAAGAGCCCCAAGGCGCTGCATATCGGCTGGCAACCCCAAGGTATAGACCGGCATCATGGCGGCCACACGCCGACCGCTGGGCCGATGCAGCAATCGCTCACCCTCCAGGAGACACTCCTGCTCCAACAACTGCTCCAGCAAGACCGGATCCAGATTCCAACTGCCGGGCTCCACATCGAGCAGCCACGGTTCAGCGCCACAATAGGCAATCGCATTGGCACTGGCGATAAAGGTCAAGGAGGGCAAAATCACCAGATCGTCGCGCCCCACCCCTACTGCGGTCAGCGCCACATGCAGCCCAGCCGTACCACTGGCTGTAGCCACCGCATGGCTGCAACCGGCTGCCTGGGCAACCGCATGCTCAAAACGCCCGACAAAAGGCCCCACTGAGGAGACAAAACCGCTCGAAATGCACTCCTGCAAATAGCGCGCTTCATTACCGGTCAGATCGGGAACCGCCAAAGGGATCATGGCTGCCCAACCACTGCATCGGCAGGAAAGAGTTGTTGCCAGAACAGTTGCGCCGCTTTGTTGCCCGGATCCAGTTGCAAAACCTGGGTAAACACCGCGCGCGCCGCCTCCAGGTTACCCATTTCGCCATGCAGCTTGCCTAATTTATTCAGGGTCACCAGATCATTTTTTACCAATTGGACAAAGCCACCATAAACTGCCACCGCCTCCTCGCGCTGGCCGGTCAAACGCAGCAAATCGCCATAATGGGGAATGTGCAGGGTTGCCCGTTGTGCAAGCTGCTTGGCAATGGGCAGAGCCCCGAGCAGATCCTGGCGCAGCAACTTGACCGTCAATAATTGCTGCAAGGCATCGGTCAGCAACACCGGCAAGCTGATCTGCCCAAAACAGCCTTCTGCCGCGGTAAAATCACCTGCCAGGACGGCAGCCAGGCCGCGAATCAACAACACATATTGCTCTTTATGCTCCATCACCATCCGATCCATACTGCCAGTCACCGCACTTTCCGCCAAACTCTGCTCCAACCCCTCGGCAAAGGTCAACAACCGTTGCTGCTCCTTCTGCCGAAACAGCTTCATCACCCTGGCGCGCACCACCTGCGGGGTGGCCATCCTTTGGAAAAGATAGGCCTTATAGTCGGTCTCTGTCTCTTGCAGAGCCTGCTGATAGCTCTCCACCAGACTTTGCAGTGCCGGTCGCACCCCTTCAGCAAAAGCCGAGAGACCACCTGCATGCGCTTCCAGCAAGCGAAACACCCGTCCTGGATGTTGATCCCGCTGCCATTGGTTGATCAACACTTTTAACGCAGGATGGGCTTTTTCCTCTTCAATGCGCGCCCGCAAACGCTGACGAATATCATCAAGCAAGCGGGTCAAAGCCCCCGCACTGTCGCGATAGATCTCATAATAACGCCGTCCGGTATCCTCAATCTCCTGATCGCTCCACTCTCGCTCCTTGTCCGGACGTGACAACTTGAGAAAATCGGCCACTCCCCATTTTTTTACCAGGACCGAGGCCACCCGCAACTCCTCATCCAGGGTGCGTTCAATGGCATCCATGCGTAATTTATATTTGAAATCTGGTGGTTTGCCTTTTCTACCAAAAAACCGATCGTTACAGATAATCGCTTCACTGGTCAGGCGGGTAACCTGTTGCACCAGGTTGCGCATACGCAGCAGTTCATCGTTGACCTTCTCATAATGCTGCAAGCGGTTTTCTGCCGTATCAGGGGGCAAAATGGTTTGCAAATAGTGCCAGGCATCGATCTTTTCTGCCGCAACGACCACCTCCTGCCAGGGCAGATGATCCACATGGCCCACCTTGGCGGCACCTGGAGCGGGATTGATTACCCGACTGCCGCGCATCTGCGCATAGTGGGCCAACTGCTCCAGGCTGGGAATGGCACATAAAAATTCATGCTTGGTCTCGGCTTGCCAGCCACCATTGGTCTCCACCCACAACTCCAAAGGGGCAGCAAAAGGACCGGTTTTGCGCTCTTCGCTGCCGATGGCATGGGTAAAACCGTGCCGGTCGTAACACAGATCAAATCCCGCCAAGATGATCTGGGAAAAACCCATCTCGATTGCCATACCCAACGCCTGATGGCTGACCGTAATCCCCGGAAAGGAGAGCTGCCTGCTTGGATTCAACGGCGTTTCCCAAGGAAACAGGGGGCCCATAAACAGCGAGCGCCCACGCCACTGTCCCAACAAACGCGGGTTCAAATGGTAGACGTTAATCAGCAAGCTCTGCTGCCAATAGGAGAGCATCCCTTTGCTTTGATGAAAAATAATATCGTGGGGATCGATGGCAAAAAAACAGTCCACAGTAATCCCTGCCTGTGCCAACTGCTCGGCAATGCGCGACACGGCCAAGACAACAACATGTTCGCGATGGGCTTTGACCCAGGCAAAACTCTCCGGCAAGGAGGGCCCCCCCGCCAACAAAATCGCTGTTTTGCCTGCAAACAATCCCAGTGCACACTCGGCTGGAATACGGTTTTCCGCAAGATTTTCCATACCCTTGACCATAAAGACACGGGAACCGATCTCCCGGCCAACCATGGCCTGATAATCGTTGAGCTCCTCCTCAAACTGTTTCCAGAACAGAGCA
>NZ_RXIU01000173.1 GCF_004217665.1 Candidatus Magnetaquicoccus inordinatus
CCCGGCAGGGTTTGCATGCTCAGGCGTGCCTTGCCATATCCCTGACGCGCCGATTGGCGCAACCAATAGGTTGCCTGTTCGCCATCCTGTTCCACACCATGGCCACTGGCATACATGGTACTGAGATTGACCTGAGCCGCCGAATCACCTGCTTCTGCCGCCTTGCGATAACAGGCAACAGCTTCCACATGATCCTGGGCAACCCCCCTGCCGTCGCGATAGAGGTTGCCAAGGTTGTTCCAGGCGGCGATGGAGCCCTGTTCTGTCGCTTTACGATACCAGGCGGCCGCCCCTGCGGCATCGACCTCCACTCCTTCTCCTTTATCATACATCCGCCCCAGGCGGTATTGGGCACGCGCTGACCCCTGTTCGGCGGCACGACGCAACCACTCTTCTGCTTTTTGATACTCTTTTTTGACGCCACCTCTCCCCTCCAGATAGCGCATACCCAGCTCCCATTGACTGGCCATCTCTCCATTTTCGGCTCGCTCCAACAGCACGGCCAACCCATCTGCCAAAAGTGGCAGTGGTGTCAAACAGCCCAACAGTAGATAAACCAGCAACAGGATCCGCATAGCCATCTTTCATCCTTTACCTATTTGGATTTTCTCTTTTTCCCCACATCATTCCAAATGGATTGAATACAAAACTCGGCTTGATCGGGGGGAAATTCCTGATTAATGGCATCAAACAAAAAAGAGGGAACGGCATCCCGTTTTTTTATCCCCGCAGGAAACTGATCGTGTCGAATGGCACGCGCAGCGGGATGGGCCAATAACCAGATTTTTCGTTCACGTTTACTGATAAAGCCGATAACAATCTCGCCGAAAATGGCAAATTTTTTATTCATGGTTCTCCTCCTGAGAACCTATCATACGGAATAAACACTCTCAACACCAGCGTAAGCACGGCAAGCTCTCCTACCTGACAGCATCATCAATACTCTGTCATGGGATATGCGGCCAGACGGGTCGCAATCTGCTGATAGAGCTCTGGCAACCAACGTGGCAGCAGTTCTGGATGGGAGGGGGCTGGTTGTCGACGAAAATCATATGGTGCAACAATCACTTCGGCTGGTCCACTCCCGGCCATCAAGGTCATGACAAACAGCTCTTCAATCGCTGCATCGCCCATGGCGATACAGCCAACTGATGAGGTACCGCCATGAATAAAAATATCGCCGCCCAAATGGGAACGATTTTCCTCTTCTGCTTTACGACGATCAAACTCATTGGGATAATCCAATTTCATGGATAGATGAAAATCGCTGTGGGGATTTAACCAGACAATGTGATACAATCCTTCTGGTACTTGCAAATCTCCTTGGCGTTGTTTGGGTCCGGCATACCCGCTCATGCCCAATACCGGATAGCTTTTCAAAAAATGTGCACCCTTTTCGTTATGGAGCCACACTTCCAAAATACGCTCCTCCTTGAACACCAAAAAAGAGAGGGAAGCTGGTGGCGGATAGGCAAACCCACCCTGTGCCAACACAGCCCGTACCCGCTCTTCTACATGCGGAACAATGTGAATTATCGACTCCTCTTCTGCTGCACTCACCGTCGTTTGACTGGCTGCTTTTCCCGACATCGGCACAGCCAAAAGCAAAGACAAAACCATCCCATGGAGCATCCATAAAAGCGCATTTTTTTTAATTATTGAATAGATCACGGCAGCTTCTCTGAATTCCGCAGAACTTGCACAAATCGTATTTGAAATATCGGCTGTTTTTGGTAAAATAAATCATGAGCCGGAGATTCCACTCCGGCACAGTTTGGCACCATCACTTCAGTACAGCTCCGTGAAGCCAGGAGAACCGCAATGAAACGCATCGTGCAACTGCTCCTCATTCTGATATGTGTTGTCTGGTTCGGTAACGCTTATGCTGCCGGGGAGTATGATCAAAAGACCGAGTTTCGCTCCAATTTTTGGTATGGCAGCAACGATACTCTCTCCCCGGATTTGAAACGACTCCTGACATTTGCACACCAGATTGGCAATCAAATCAAAAGCGCCATCAAATATGTCATCGGCGCTGACGCCTATTATGCGCTGGCCAACGGATTTGACAATCTGTTTCGGGCCATCGACCACATGTTTGCTGGACTAAAAAATTTTTTCAACCAACCTTGGGGCAAACGCATGGAATGGAAAGCGACATGAACAGAGTCACACTCTGCCCCCCCTATTGGTAGCACATCCCCTACGCCAAGCAGGCAACAACCTCCAATTCGACACGCGCTCCCTTAGGCAAAGCAGCCACGGCAACGGTTGAGCGTGCGGGATAGGGGGGTGTCAGATAGTGGGCATAGATTTCGTTGACTGTGGCAAAATCATTCATATCCACAAGATAGAGGGTCGATTTTACCACATGACGCCAGTTGACTCCTGCAGAGGTCAAAAGGGCGCTGATATTTTCCATCACGCACCTCATCTGTTCTGCTATATCCCCGGCAATGAGCTGACCACTTTCCGGGAGAAGAGGAATCTGTCCAGAAAAAAACAACCACTGACCAACAGCAACCCCTTGGCTGTACGGACCAATGGCTTGTGGGGCCTCCTGGCAATGTATGGGGGCGATCGATGGCATGGACATGGGCTTCTCCTCTCTTGCTGCACCAGTGAGCGATGGATCAGCCGCAGATACGTTCCACCCCAACCACATCGCTCATGCTGCGCAATCCTTGCATAACTCGTTCCAATATTTGCAGGCCATGCACATCCACATCCAGTAAAAACTGGCAGGGGTCGCGATCCCGTTCTTGCATCTGTATTTTTACAATACCAGCTTTGACAGCAGCAACAGCCTGAGTAATACGCAATGCGGTTTCGCGCTTATTGACCGCCCATACCCGCAAGCGGGCGACATAAGTATGACGGCTGTCTTCCAGCCAATCGACAGATTGGATCCAGCGCTCCGGCTCTTCACGCAACCCTTCCAGGTTGGGACACATTTGGGCGTGCAGGGTGATTCCTTTGCCAGTGGTGACAATGCCGACCGTCCGATCCCCTGGTACTGGTGAGCAGCAACGAGCGGCCACCACCGCCATTTCCGATAATAATCCCTCCAAGCGCATGGGAGGGGGGGTGGTAGTTTCAGTGGCTTTATTGACTGAGGCAGTGGGACGTGTTTTACCACTGTTGCCCTTTTCCCAATCAGGGAAAAGTTTGGCCACCACCTGCGTCGGTGGCAATAATGAGGAACCAATGCGTACCAGCAAATCATCCACGCTGGGTAAACGAAATATCTCCATGGCCTGCTGCAACAACTTTTCACTCAGGCTCATACCATGGCCACTTTTTTGAATTTCCCGGCCCAACAGCTCTCGCCCCAAAGCAATAGCCTGCTCTCTGGACTGTTTTTTTTCCCAGCGATTGATCCGGTAGCGTGCTTGCCCGGTCACCACAAAACGCAACCATTCCGGGTTGGGATGTTGGTTGCGGCTGGTTAAAATTTCTACCACATCGCCGGTATTGAGAATGGTTTTCAAAGGCACCATGCGGCTGTTGACTTTGGCGCCCTGGCAATGGTCTCCTACCTCCGAGTGTACGGCATAGGCAAAATCGACCGGGGTAGCTCCTACCGGCAAGGTGATAATGTCGCCTGCTGGTGTAAAGAGATAAATCTCATTGGGAAACAGGTCGATTTTGACATTTTCCAAAAATTGTCGGGGATCATCGGCATTTTGATGCTGTTCCAGGATCCGTTTTAATGAATCAAAACCGGTTGCGCCAGAATGTTTTTTGGTATGCAGCCCCTCTTTATAGCTCCAGTGGGCAGCAACCCCACTTTCGGCGACCTGGTGCATTTTATCGGTTCGGATTTGGATTTCAACGCGATTGCCAAAGGGTCCAAAGACAACCGAATGCAGGGATTGATAACCGTTGCTTTTTGGCAGGGCGATATAATCTTTCAAACGTCCCGGAATGGGACGAAATTCGCCATGAATCATGCCCAGTGTACGATAGCAATCGGCTTTTTTACGCACTATGATCCGATAGCCGACGATATCATAGAGTGCGTCAAGCGTACCCCCTTTGCGTTGTAATTTATTGTAGATGGAATAGATATGCTTTTCACGACCGAGCACCTGACCGGTAATATTATGCTTTTTCATCAGGCGGGCAAGCAGGGCAACCATTTTGCGTACCGCATCAGCACCCCCTTGCCGATGGGTTTCGATCTGTTCGCACAGGGAGGCATAGACTTCGGGTTGGCTCAGCTTGAATGCCAGATCTTCCAGTTCATTTTTTATCCAATAGATACCCAGACGATGGGCGATGGGGGCATAGATTTCCAGAATCTCTTTGGTCAACCGTTGCGGTGGGGTCAGATTGGCAGCAGCCATACCACGCACTTGTTGCAGACAGATGGCCAAACGCACCAGGATCACCCGAATATCCTGGGCCATGGCCATGATCATTTTGCGCATATCTTCAGGCTGGGGATCGGCTTTGATGCGAACAGAGGCTAAAGAGATTTTAGCCACCCCCTCGACCAGGAACAACACATCTTCGCTAAATTCACGGCGGATCTCATCGGCAGTGATGCGATGGCTGAGAAAGCGTTCCAGCAGCAATCCGGCAGCAATTGAGGCAATATCCAGCCTCAATTCTACCAGAATGGAAGCTATTTCCGACGGATAGAGAGGCACGCCCACCCAGTTTGCCGAGGTTGGCAAAGGAGCAAGCAGCTCCTCACTGGTTGGGCTGGTGCTACGGGATGCGGCTGTTTTTGGGGATGATTCGGTAGTTGGAATCGGACAAGAGGCGGTCGCAGCACAGACGTGGTGACAGAGACGGGCCAGAAAAGGACGATCAACATTGGGGTGATAGCCAATGATCCGTTCTACCATTTCCGCCCACCAATGGGCATCGATTTTGTGGTCGTGTCCTCGGCTCACCGGAATCCCTTTGTCACCCATCCGTTACCATGAGCTCCGAGCTAATATAATCCATCGGTTACCGTGCGCTCTGAGCTGTTGCACAGCAACTGTTGGCACGAGCCCCAAGCAAGTTGCACAGCACCTGCTGGCCAAGGCTCGGAGAGTTCATGCACATATTGTCAGCACGGCCTTGCGGCGGCACACTGCCAGACAGAAAAATTCAATCACCGCTCTCTTCTGCGTCTTCATAATCTCCCGCAAACTCATCCATTTCATTGGCCGATTCGATACCCAACAGACTATCGAACGACTCCTCCTCCCCATCGGCATCATAGCCATCTTCCTGCACACCAGGCATATGGATCTCTTCATTCATCAGATCCCTGGCTTCGGCATCCAGAGGTGAACCGATATACTCCTCTTCGGGCAGGGAGCGCCGTTCCATTGGTTCGCGCTCCAGAGCTTCCAGATCGAGAACCCCTTCGGCAATCTCCCGCAGGGCAATCACGGTGACTTTATCATTATTGATAGGCAGCAGGGGATCTTCACCACCCATCAACTGCCTGGCCCGTTTTGAGGCCAACAGCACCAAATCAAACCGGTTGGGTACATGGGTCAGACAATCTTCAATGGTTACACGCGCCACGGTTACACCTCAATTGCAAACAATAATAAATGTCTTCTCTTTACATCGTTTTGGCAAAAGTTGCCAATATTTTCCGCACTGGCACTCGCTCGCGGATGCGTCGCAAACGTTCGGCGGTGATGATGGCGGTCAGATCATGACAAGCCTGCTGCAGATCATCATTGACCACCAGATAATCATACTCATGCCAATGGGCAATTTCGTTGCCGGCCTGGGCCATACGTCGGGCAATGACCTGTGGATCATCGGAGGATCTGCCGAGCAGACGCTCCTGCAACGCTTGTCGTGAGGGAGGCAAAATGGCTATTGAGACCACCTCTCTGGTAGGCATTTTGTCACGCACTTGCCGTGCCCCCTGCCAGTCGATATCCAACAAGAGATCTTCCCCACGGGCCAGAGCCGGTTCCACGTTTGCCAACTCGGTGCCATAATAGTTGCCAAACACCTCGGCCCACTCCAGAAATGCTCCCTGCTCGATACGTTTGCGAAAGGTATCGGCATCGACATAATGGTAAGACTCTCCAGGAATTTCACCCGGACGAGGAGCGCGGGTGGTGGTGGAGACCGACCAACGCAAATCGCTCATCGTCTGCAAAAGATGGGCAGCCAGCGTCCCTTTACCTGCTCCAGAGGGAGCTGACAAAATAATGATGAACCCTCTACCCAGGTTACTCACAGCATACCTCGTTAAAGTAACTGATGCCAGTGCAAAACAGAACGATATTGGCTAAAAGGAGGCAGAGTATGCTCTATTGCTGACCTTGTTTGCCAATAATAGCGCAACATAGTGCTGTTGGCTTGTTACCGGGCTCCGGTTATTCCAGATTTTGTGCCTGTTCGCGCAATTTTTCGATAACCAGTTTCATTTCCACACCCAAGCGGGTCAGGGCACTGTTTTGCGATTTGGAACAGACCGTATTGGCCTCGCGATTGAGCTCCTGGCAAAAAAAATCCAGTTTTCTGCCGACTGGAGCAGTTCCGGCCATCAGATTATGCAGTTCACGCAGATGCATGCGCAACCGTTCCACCTCTTCGGCAATCTCCATTCTGTTGAGCAGAATGGCCACCTCGCGTGCCAATTCACCGGCATCAACAGCAGTACCGGTCAACTCATTGACTCTGGCCACCAGCAGTCGTTTTTGTTCCTGACGCAGAGCAGGTAACAAACCTTCCAGACGACTGAGCAAAGTGGCAAACTCATCCAACAGTTGGCGTATCACATGGGTCAGCGCCTCACCTTCGCGGATGCGCGCCAACTCCAACTGTTCAGCCGCCATCTCCAACAGCTCCAGAGCTGTGGCACTTAACTCGCTGCCATCACTCTCTTGCAGGGAGCGCTCCCGTACCAGCCCAGGCCAAGAGAGCAAGCGATCCAAACTCACCTGCCCCTCTACACCTTCTGGACCCAATGCTGTTTTCAGCTCTGCAGCCACATGGCGTAAATCGTAGAGCAGCGCTTGATCCAGTTCCAGGCGATGACCACTCTCCAATTCATTATGCAGGGTCAACTCGCAATCGAGATGACCACGGGCAAAACGGCTTTGCAACCGTTTTGTCGCCTGACTTTCCAGATCGTGCCAATTGCCGGGCCAGTTGCCAGGACGACGAAAGGCAATATCCAGATAGCGATGGTTGACAGAACGCAATCGCCACACCAGGCGGAAACCAGCGACACTGCCTGTTTGTTCGGAAAAACCGGTCATACTACTGGGCATGGCAACACCTGTAGGCTGTATGACGACAGAGCATTCCTGATCATGAAAAAAGGGGGCATATCGGATGATAGCCCCCCTTGCTGGCGCAGGATGACGGCCTGTCTACCTTTTTGGCGGATAATCCGCAATCAGCTATTATGGATGGCGTCGTATTTGGCCTGCAACTCTTCTCTTGACTCTTCATGATCCGGATCCGGAACAATGCACTCTACCGGGCAGACTTCGACACACTGCGGTTCGTCAAACGCACCTACACATTCTGTGCACAGATCAGAGTGAATATAATAGATATCACTATCCACATCGGAGCCGTCGGTAATGGCCTCGTTAGGGCACTCCGGCAGGCAAACATCACAATTGGTACAATCTTCACCGATAATCAAAGCCATCGTTGGAACTCCTTCTGCATAAATTCAAACCGAAAAACCGACTCGAAAGACTGCTTGTTACCAGACTTGGTGCCACTTGGCAAGCATATATGAGCAGTCGCTCATATTATCTCTGCTCGAAA
>NZ_RXIU01000174.1 GCF_004217665.1 Candidatus Magnetaquicoccus inordinatus
GGGGACCAGCCCGGCCCCAACACAGAATAAAACAATAAAAGCAATATTAATCGTAAACAATCTTAACTTAAATCATACAAGATAGCGCAAAACTCTCTTCACCAGAGCAGGTACTGTCAAAATCTTCCACCTTCAAGAGGGCGACAAGCCACATTCAGCTTGCTCTGTTCACAGGCATTGATGCAGATATACCTGGACAGAATTAACCCACCTGTCTGATTTTATTCGTTTATATAGTGTAGCAACACATTCTCAAACTGGGATGCCGTATCCTGGAAAACAGGCCGTGCACACTGGGGTGGAGCATGATACTCCGAGGGAAACAACAGAGAGATCTTCATGGTATTTTACCTCCCGATACAGTGATTCATCTGAATCACGTTTCATTATCCATCCTTGGCTGGAGGTGAGTTGTTCATTTTACAGGGCCAACCCTAACCCTGGCGATTTATCCTGACCGAGAGGTCTGGTATAAACCTGGCGAGCAACCTTCCTGGTTACCCGGTGCGTCATCAGTCCATCATGGAGCTGACTCACTTAAAGTGACTTGATTCTGAGGAGTTGCTTTGTTCAGTACCGTCACCCTATGCCTTACTTATCGGTTTGTTGGCCGTTGACTTGAGAGAAAAAATGGGGTGTGGACCATTTTTCTCTCAAACAACGCCTAACAGATTGTTAATTATGTTTTTTTTCTGCCATAGGAATGCCAAGCTCGTTGGCCAATTGCACCGCCTGCTCGTTATCCATCTTGTTGAGGATCTTGGCAGCCACCTTTTCCTTCATCACCTTGAGCACCAAAACCGCCGTATCACGATCCATCGATTTCAAACCTTCGGCAGCCGCTTTGGCCTTCATCCCAGAGAGAATTTTTGCCAAACGGGTAATGTTGGCATCATCCACCACCTTCTCTTTTTCCAGATTGGCGCGAATCTCATTACGCAATGCCTCCAGAGAAGCCACACGCTTGGCCAGCTTTTCTTCCAAACGTTTCAGATCCGCTTCCCGCAGATCGAGCCATTTGGCCCGTTTTTCCAGTTCGACCCGACGTTTTTCCAAGTCATTCAATAAACTTGCTGGATCTCCAATCCCGACCGCCTTGTCTTCTCCTGCAGCGGACTCTTTTCCTTTATCCTTGGCTGCAGGTTGCGCAGTTGCGCCTGGCTTGCCGGCTGCTGGTGCCGCTGCTTTGGCAGGAGCAGCCGCTTCGGCAGCCGCCGCCTCAGAGATGCCGATTTTCCAAACGGACTCCTGGGAAACAGCACACAACAATGTTGCCGAAAGACAGAGAGCGGAGAGCAGCGGTATACCAAACCGTCTATGGGGTTTGCCATGCCATTCCCGCATCCGTTGTGGCGAGCCCATCATTCTACATCTCCTTCTTGCCTGAAATAGGTTTGATTCCGCAGCACACCCACCATATCCATTGCCTTTTTTTCATTCCGTTCTGCCTGTTCATGTTGCCGCAATTTTTCACGCTCCGCCAGCTTTTCCGCTTGCCGAAGCTGCATGCGTGCGGCCAACCATGCCTCTTTTGCCTTTTCCATATCCAATTGGGCGGCGGCAATCATCTGTTGCAAACGTTGACGGCGCCAGGATTGTCCACGCAAAAAATCATCCATCATCCCCGCAGCCAATACAGGTTTGGCAGCCCGATCCTCGTGACCGCTTAAAGAGAGGCGCATGGCTGATTGTTCTTCTGTTGTCTGCTGATCCAATTTGCCGAGATCCTGCTTCAGCCCCTCCAAGCGCGCCAAAACACGCGCAAAAACCGTACCGTTGCTCTCTTCCCGAATGCGCCGCAATTCGACCAGACGATTAAAGCGATTTGCCACAATGCACGTTCTCTCTCGCCAAAGTCACAATAATAAGCCACACTGTAACGGCAAGGCCGCCCTATAATCCAGTAAACAAATGGAGAGCCACTTAATCAATGCAGATGAGTCAGTGTGTTGCCGGACAAACAAGCAATCTGCATGCCCCCCTTTGCGCCAGGATAGCACCATGAAAAAATTTTTTCCACTAACTGTTTATTGGTTTTTAGCGAGTTGGCTCTTTTGTATGCTACCGATTTGGCCACTTGCTGCTTCTGGCAAGAAGGGAGTCACTCTGGTAACCGGTCCAGAGACGGCAGACTTGCTGATGGCCTTGGGTGAACCTCTGCAAAAAATTGCCGGCATTCGCTCGGGAGAAATTCGTTTTCATGTCCTGCTGGACCAATCATTGAATGCCTTGGCCTTGCCTGGTCAACATGTTGTTTTGAACAGCGGCTTGATCTTGTCTGTCCGTGATCGCGATGAACTGGCAGCGGTTATTGCCCATGAATTGGCACATCTGGCAGCAGGACACCATATCCAGTTGGAGGGAACGCTGAAAGATGTCACCTTGCGTACCATGGCCACCATGGCTGCCGGTATCGCCGCTGGGGTGGCAACAGGCAACAGTCAAATTGCCCAGGCAGCCATTATGGGAGGATCCGCCGCCTCACAAAGCACCTTGCTGGATAGCATGCGCGACAAGGAGACGCAAGCCGACCGTTTGGCGATTCACTATCTAGCGGAAGCGGGATTTGATCCACAGGGCATGGTCCGTTTTATGGAGCGCATCAATCGGGAACAGCGCATCAGCAATCTCCCTCCCCCCTATTTGCTGACCCATCCGCTCAGTTCACAACGGTTGATGGAGGGTCAACAACAGATTGATGCCCTGAGCTCACCTGATGAAGGTGCGACCTTCAACAAACAGCGGCGCGAACAGCAGGCAGGGGGCAAGCAGAGAGTGGGCGCAGCCAGTCAGACACTGGAAGAGCATCAATTCCTCCTGGCGCGTGCACAAGCGGTTCTCGAAGCGGGTACCAGCTCAGATTTGCAAGGGGTGCTTGGCCGTTTTCGCAAACAATTGGATCTGGATCCTGACAATGTGGCGATTCGTTACGGTCTGGCAGTAGGCCAGCGCTATATGGGACAATTGGCGGCAGCAGAAGCAGATTTGGCAACCTTGCTCAAAAGGCGGCCAACCGACCCCTATCTGCTGCGTGAACGTGGTCTGGTGCGTTTGGAACAGGGCAAACCGGAAAGCGCGGAGAGCGATTTTCGCACCGCTTTGCAATATCAACCGAAAAAAACCAACGCTGATCTGCTCTATCGTCTGGCATTTGCCCTGCACGAACAAGAAAAATGGCCAGAGGCCAGTCGTATTTTACGTCCTTTGACCTTGGAAAACCCACTTTCGGCAGAATATCTCTATCTGCTCGGAGTGGTGGAGGGCAAACAAAACCATTTGGGTGCGAGCCATCTGGCATTGGCACGTTATCACTATCTGATTGCCGAAAAGAAGGTTGCCAAGTGGCATTATCAAGAGGCGATTCGCCAATTTGCGACAGGCGATGCCGGTAAAAATATTGCTCGCGATGAGATGGCCAAGCTGGATCAATTGGACAAATCGCTCTTTCGTCGCGGCGAAGCTAACGAATAAGACACCCTCTTCCCCTCATCAGGCATCGCGGCAGGCGCTGCTGCAAAAGGGTTTATCTTGGTGCCAGAGGATCATCTGTTGCGGAATCAAGGTTCCACAACGACTACAGCGGGATAAAGCCTGTGTGGGTTGTTCTTGCTGCTGGCGTACTGCTGGCGCTGGTGGATGCAACCAGCGCCAGATCACTCTGACGGCCCAAATCGCCAGCCCGATCAACAACAGTGTACGCAGCAGATTCAGCATGGGCCAAACACTCCATCTATTGAGTGGCCTGTTCCCGGCTCCGCGATTGGTGATACAAAGCGGAAAAATTGATGGGATCCAACACGATCGGTCGGAACCCTCCCTGGGTGATCATCTCGGAGACCAAATGACGCACATACGGAAAAAGGATCGATGGACATTCAATACCCAACATTGGGGCAATCAATTCGCGTGGCATGTTGCGCAATAAAAAGAGACCGGCAAAGGTGAGCTCTACCAAAAACAGTGTCCGTTCGCCATTTACCATCTTGACAGTCACATGCAGCGTTGCCTCAAAATGATCCGGCCCTTTTTGCACTGCGCCAGTTTCCAAATTAAAATCCACCTGTGGCTCGGTCTCTTCACGAAAAATCTCTGGTGCATTGGGATTTTCAAAGGAGAGATCTTTCAGATACAGCTTTTCCACATGAAATACAGGGGTATTTTCCGCCTGCTGCGCGTTTGCGTCGTTTTGGGCAAGTGTTTCATCAGACATGGTGGCTGCCTTAAGTAAAAAGAGGTGGAGATAGCCTTTTACGCACAGAGCTCCCTATGCTCTGCACATGCAAAAATCAGGGATGTCTGGCGCTCCCGTTTACGATGGTAACGCTGCAGCAGATTCGCTTGCTGGGGCAACATCCTGGGTCAACGCATCGGTAGCGTTGCGCGTTCTATTACGACGCCGACGTACTCTTTTCTTGCCGGTCGTTGCTGCTGCCTCACTCTCCTCGGAGGCAGATATTACCGTATCCTCTGTCTGGCCAGTATCGCCAGCAGCAATAGAGGGCGCAACCGTCTTTGGCGCAACAAAACTATTTTTGCCTTTGCGCTGGATCATTGCTCTTTTTGTGCTGCCAGCAGCCATGCTACGCGGTTGTGATGAGGAGAGAGGACGATGCAACTCAACAAACAGCTCATCGGGTGCCCAGGCCACATAGATTTTGCCGCAATAGGCTTCAATCTGTTCCAAGCGATAGGCCCCCTCCTCATCTACCAGAGAGATGGCATCTCCTTTGGCTCCAGCACGTGCGGTTCTGCCGATGCGATGCAAATAATCCTCGGCATTTTCAGGCAGATCAAAATTGATGACATGGGTAACACCATCAATATGCAAGCCTCTTCCTGCCACATCGGTGGCGATCAAAACCGGCAACTCTCCAGACTGAAAACGCTGCAAGACCCTTAATCGTTTTGCTTGCGGTACATCGCCCGAAAGATAGCCACTGACCACACCATTTGCTTCCAACCAATTTTGCAGAGTCTCACCCATACGTTTGGTATTGGTAAAAATCATGATGCGCCCTGGGACTGCGCCATCACTCTCTGCCAAATCACGATGCAGCAAGCCCACCAACAGACTGATCTTTTTTCTCCCCTCGATATGATACAGGCATTGGGTTACCTGCTGTACTGTCTTGACATCCATTGGGGTGGAGACCACCTCTGGGGAGTCCATATATTCGTAGGAAAGCTCTTGGGCCCGATAGGAGAGGGTAGCGGAAAACAGCATGGAGAGGCGCTGGCTATGGGGAGGCAAACGGCGCAGCAAATAGCGCAGATCGGCGATAAAACCCATATCAAACATGCGATCAGCTTCATCAATCACCAGGGCTTGCACTTGATCACAGTGATAGGTTTTCTGTTTGAGATAATCAATCAGACGACCCGGTGTGCCAATCAGCAGATCAACCACCCCTTCTGACAGCGCCAGACGCTGTTTTTCATAGTCCACACCACCATATACAGCGAGAATGTGCAGACCGGTATGGGCGGCCAAAGTGCGGGCATCCTGTTCAATCTGCACCACCAATTCACGGGTGGGTGCAATGATCAGAATACGTGGAGTCCCTGGTGTGGTGCTGGGGAGAACGGTAGAGCTGTCCTGGTCAACAATCCGACTGAGTGCCGCAATGAGAAAAGCAGCCGTTTTGCCAGTACCGGTCTGAGCCTGTCCGGCCACATCACGGCCGGCCAGGGTCAGGGGCAAGGTCAATGCCTGAATAGGCGTACACTCGGTAAATCCACATGCCCGTATACCGAGCATAACCGGTTCAGGAATAGCCAGTTCGGAAAATTTCATCAAGAGGCATGAGCCAGTGCCAAACCCTTTACCTTGGCGTTCAAACGCTGGGCATGGCGGGCGGCCGCATTGTCATGGATAATGCCTTTCCGTGCGGTTACAGCCAACACGGATACCGCTTGACGCAATGCCTCTTCTGCACCTGGCAGATCCTTTGCGTCAACAGCGGACAATACTTTTTTGCAGAAGGTACGCATACGTGCTTTGGCACTGCGATTGCGGCTATTACGTTTCTCCGACCGCTCCACATCCTTAAGAGAGGATTTAATATTTGCCACGGAACAAAAACTCCCTATTGCTGAATAAGTGATCCTGACAGGATACCAGATTGATTGACTTTTCTCAACCCGTTCAAATCATGTCGCAAAGGTTTTTTATCCATGTCTTCTGAATCGGTCCCCTCCTCGCCCTCCTCGGCTCCTGTACCCAGCCGTCGCAACCTGATGCGTGCCATGGGTACAATCAGTTTATTTACCTTATTATCCCGTATCATGGGCTTTATTCGTGACATGGTTTTGGCGCATCATTTTGGAGCGGGAATGGGTGCGGATGCCTTTTTTGTCGCTTTCAAGCTGCCCAATTTTTTGCGTCGCCTGTTTGCGGAAGGGGCATTCAATACCGCCTTTATCCCGGTATTCAGCGACTATGTCGCCAGCGGCAACCGGGAGGCAGCACGGGAAGCAGCACAAGCCATCTTTACCGCCTTGACCGTCATATTATTGTTGGTGGTGTTACTGGGCCAACTCTTTATGCCTTTTGTAGTCTATATCGCCGCTCCTGGCTTTGCCGAGCAAACAGACAAATTTCAATTGACTGTGGATCTGACGCGGATCACCTTTCCCTACATTTTATTTATCTCTCTGGTGGCCATGGCCAGCGGCATATTAAACTGCTACAACAAATTTGCCCTGCCGGCGCTCAATCCGTTGTTGTTAAATTTATGCCTGATTTTTGGAGCACTTATTGTGGCGCCACAGTTGGATCAACCCATCATGGGCTTGGCCATCGGCGTGTTATTGGGTGGCATCGTGCAACTGGCCATGCTCTGGCCGGCACTCAAGCAGTTGGGTATTCCTCTGAAAATGCGTTGGCAAACCCTTTCCAAGGAGCACCGACATCCGGCTATTGGCCGTTTGCTCTCCTTGATGGGCCCTTCTGTTTTGGGTGTCTCCGTGGCCCAGATCAATCTGTTGGTTGATCTCTTCATCGCCTCCTGGTTACCCGCAGGCTCCATCTCTTACCTCTACTATGCCGATCGTTTGGTGGAATTTCCATTAGGCTTGATTGGCATTGCCATGGGTACGGCAATTTTGCCCAGCTTTTCGGCACGAGTTGCCCATAATGATCTGGATGGATTACGCCATGATTTGGATTTTGCTTTACGCTTGATGCTCTTTATCAACATTCCGGCGACTGCCGGTTTGCTGACCTTGCGCGAACCGATTCTCTCTCTGTTGTTTGAAAGAGGTGCGTTCAACAGTGAGATCACGCACTTGACAGCCAACGCACTCTTTGCCTATGGTCTCGGTTTAAGCGCCTTCTCGGCTATCAAAATTGCTGCTCCGGTATTTTATTCCCTGAAAGATACGCGCACTCCGGTGCGGATTGCCATTATCTGTATGCTGGCCAATATCCTCTTCAGTTTACTGCTTCTGGTACCGTTGCAGCATGCCGGTTTGGCTTTGGCTACATCATTGTCTGCCTTTTTGAATGCCGGACTACTGTTTTACCATTTGCGCAGCAAAGTGGGCTATCGTCCCGGAACCTCGGTGTGGACTCTGTTTGCCAAAACGGTTGTGGCAACCAGTGTGATGACCCTGTTTCTCTATTGGAGCCAAACCACCTTTTGGCAACCTGCCGCTTCCACAATATATAAGGCCATGGTTTTGCTTCCTATCCTGTTGACTGGTGGTCTGCTG
>NZ_RXIU01000175.1 GCF_004217665.1 Candidatus Magnetaquicoccus inordinatus
CGAAAAACTCCTCCCATGGAACATTGATAAAGCCATTTTGTCAATGAGCTGAGATACGCGGAGAATTCACCGCTTACAGAAAATTGGCAAATGCGCTTGCCCTGGCCATCACTCTCTCTGGTTTCATGAGCCGCACAAGCAGCAGCGAAGATAATTAAAGAGTCGGCTGATTGCCGGGAACGAGTGGAGCAACCACCGGCTGCTGCAGAGCAAGAACACACTGCGGCCTATCCCCATACGCACGCAGAGTTGAGCCGAGCGCCGATGTAAACAAATATCCTCGAAAACCAGAAAATCCGGCTTGTGCATCGACAAGCTGCGCCACATCGGCTCTTTCCACGCCCGTCAGGGCAAAACCCACGGTACTGTTCTTTTCATCGACCAGACGCAGCAACCGTGGCACCACTCTCTTTTGTGGCTCAAAGATCCAGCCAACTACTCTGACAAAGGGTTCTGCGGCTCCAATGGAGTGGATCTCATCGAGAAAGCCAATACAGGGAGTGGCAAGAGGGGGGGTAAAGGGTTGTCCCATTTCCCGATGCAGACCGGCATAAGGATAGCTGCCAAACATTGCCAGTCCCTGCTGGCGTGCATGTTCAGAAATTTGCCGCACTCTATCCACCCTGGGAAAGAGTGAAGGAATATATTGCGTATCACGGGCCTCCAATACCAGCGCCAAAGCTGCAGTTTCTCGCGCTGTAGTGCTGGCATTGTTTTTCTCCAAGGCCGTCAATTGATGTTTGATCAAGAACAGATAAACACCAAGAGCGAGCAGTGCTGTCGCTCTGCGCACGGCCACCCCACGAAACCATTTTTCTTCGTGCAGGAGGATGAGCAAAGCGACCCACGCCATCAGCGAGGCAGTTGTATATCGCGAGGAGAAGGCTTGTTCTAACCCTAGCGACAAGCGACCTCCTGCTGTTCCAAACACTGTTCCGGCGATATAAACGATAAAAGCCAGCAGAGCAAATTGGTAAGGATTTTTTTCTTTTCTGAGCAAATTGACAAACAACACTATCAGTGCAACAATGATAAACAAGATACCAGAATAAAAGGAAATATTTTTGGCAAGAGCATCACCCGCAAACAAAAAGAAAAAGGGATTGCCGATATAGAGTATACTATAGTGGATCATGCCTAATGGATCATGGACAATGGTATCAAGCAAGGATCCGTGATGTTTGATTGCTTTATAATCAAGAAAATAGATAAATGGAACCAGAATGGACATCAGCAACAAGAGCATATTTTTTAGGCGACTGATTCTGAACTGCCATACAAACATAGATAAAACAAAAAACACCATCACCCCATTGGCCATTGTCAACGAGGAGAGTATTGCCACAAGAAAGGAGAGCCAGAACTCTTTTGCGGATTGATTGTCAATATATTTTGCCATCAGAAAAAAGGAGAGCAAGGGCAAGATATTGGCAGCAAACATCTGTGACTGGAACCCCCAGGTCAGATTTTCGTTCTGCATCCAGAGGAATAGCACTCCAATGATAAAAAATTCCAACGCATTGAATAGTTTCTGCTGTTGGCCCTGTTTTTGTTGCATGCGGCGAATGAGAGAGATATATATCCAGCAAGAGATAGCGACAAAACAATAATTGGCGACAATCAAAAAAACATATGAGCTGTTAAACAGTTTGTAATCAATATAGAAGAGTAGACGAGAGAGGACAATTCTGTGTTCATTATGCTGTGCCCACCATAGGGAATAGAATCCTTCCTTGATTTTTAAGATAAATTCCACCGTGCTTCCCCACATATCCCAAAATGGGATTGGGGAATAGTGAATCCAACCTCCAGCCACAGCCAATGCCACCAGCAGAAGCGCTGCCCCACCACTGAGGGCAAGATATATATTACTGACAATCTGCTTCATAACCCAGCATAACCTCTAGCACTCTTCGCTCTGCGCAAGCGTATCACCATCGGAACCCGACTCCCACCGCCCTTCTCAAATGCGATAACAGAGGAGCGCTGACCTGGCCAGAGTCACAACCCTTCGGGCTCTGCTGGCCAAAAAGCGTTCCTGAAATCGGCTTCTGATGTTTGCTGCAAAAAAGGGAGGATAGTGACCACTGCTTAACTTTGGGGCCCATTTGCAAACCGCGTGACAGCATATTCAGTACAGAGAGATAGGCTCACGCGACTGAGGGTGCCACATGTTCGCCCAGGGCAGCAGCTCTGCGTTCCAGTTGGCGGTTGGCCAAGACACAGAATCATAAACCACCCAGCAACGCATGCCCAGCAGCGAGAGGATCAAGCCAACTCTTAAGGAGAAATATGGCACTCCCCCCTCTCGGTGTCGAATGCAGCATACTATTGCCGAACGGCAATAAATCGTCAAGCCCACCACCTACAGCCATAGGCAGGCTCAGCTCGGTTGATTGATTTTTCTGAGAATAATCTCAGCAATAGTGTCACCGCGTAGATCGGAAAAAAACGCTCCTCGATGGCTGATCAGACATGTGTAGCTTGGTTGAGAAATGATGCGGATTTGTTAAATGCTTTTCTTCTATACGCAGGAAAATGCGTATGGTGTCACTCGATTTACCTCAGGAAAATGCGTATGGTGTCACTCAATTTACCTTGCCACTCGATTTACCTTGCACCCATAGAGGGGTCCATATATGTTCCTCGACTTAAAAAAAAGTTTATGATAAAATATTTTTTATCGTCACAAAACAATTAATAAATTGCCTTTTAGAGCGTATCATAATTATGCTAAAAACTATTATAGAAACAAGTAAATAGAGCTTATGATGACTGACTAAAATACAATCACAACCTAATGCAATAGTTTGTGTTTTTTTAGTAATTTTTCTCGGTGTAAAATGAATAAAAAATTGCTGCGGAAAACAATTAACAACTTTCTTATAAGCTCCGACAGGAGAGACAGGAACTATCTCATAAGGATGTCGTATCTCATATTTCCATCTTCTAATTTTATTACCTACTAAATCACCAATAATTGGAGGAACATGACTTGGAAAAAAATCAACCCCACTGACTTCGTATATCCCAAACGAGACAAAGTTATACTTTTCAAAAATACACATGATCAAATCCGTACTTTGGATTAAACTCTATCATTTTTTCTTTTAAAATAGGCAACAACATTTTTATCTCACTAATTTCCCGATATGTATTTGGAAAAAATAAACGTTCGACATGATCTGCATGAAGGATAAAATCACTCTGTAACTTATATTCAAATGCCCAAGCATGTGGGTCAGCGTATCTACGAAGAAACGATGCGACCTCATTACCAAAATATTTATTAACAACTCCAAGAGAGCATTCTGATTGCTGATGTCTCATTATTCTAGGAAATTCTTCAACCAGAGCAGCGCGAACCTCAACAAAAAATGAAAAAAAATCATCGTAACAACACATTGATTTGCGTTTTATTATATCTATATCTTGCGCTTCTCCTAACAAACCAAATTCAAGACCACCTATATCGACAGGACTTCCATAAACAAATTTTTCTTTATTATCTACAAGGAAACTTTCGCTTAGCTCTAAAACCATATTCCCTCTCAAAGATGGCGGAGATAAAACAGGAGTTCCAATAAAAAAATAAACACCGGCACCAGATATGAATTGTTCATATCTGATAATTTTTCTTAATAGGTGCAAACTATTAAAATACAACACCTTGCTAGAGAATAGATTATTCACTTTTTCAAAGACTCATTAACCGGCTTTTCTTGTTTTCTGTCATCACTCTTCAGCAATAACTGCCACTCGGAATTTGACTCGCTCAAAATTTTCTGGAACTGTATAAAATATCGATCACATTCCTCTAAACCAAAAAGTGTTCCACTCTCATCATCTTCAATATTTTTTCTGATTAAATTCAGATTGGAACGAAATGCTTTTAATCTTCCTGAAACCAATGTAAAGTATGTCCATTGCTCCTTATATTTCAAATTGCTTTGAAAGGTTGCCAAACCAGAAGCAACAGTACTTGTTACTAACGCTACATTTTTCATGATCGCCATAAAATTAGAATCATTGAAACTTAGCCCAAGACAAACTGTAGTGACTATTGTTAAAATAGTCTGACCACCAAATATAATGTGATATTTTATTCTACACGATTCTCTCTTCTGGTCAAATCTAACAATCTGATAGGCGACCTGATTGCATAACTCATTAAGAGACTTCATATAATTTGCAGACATGGTAACCACCAATATAGCTTAATATTTGTAAAATTCATGCATGATATACTTAACCACACCATCCTCATCTGCAGATGGAATAATTATTGATGCGATATTTCTTATTTCTGTTACAGAGTCACGGGGAGCAACTGATATGTTAGCATATTTCATCATACCGAGATCGTTTAGATGGTCTCCAAAAACAGTTAAAGACATCCTGTCAAATCCTAACCAATTTAGAATCACTTCAATAGCCTTATCTTTAGATGCTTCCCTTGAAGTTATAGTTAGCCAATAATATCCTTCAAGATAAAAATTCTTGTAGAAATATACATCTATCACGTCATTAATTTCATTTAATAAACGCTCATTTAGATAACTCAATCTATCGTAAGAATCGATAAGAATAATTCTTACGACACTAAACGATAAACATTTTCTTAAATCAGTTCTCATAAATTCCTGATCTCTAAAATATTCAGAATCTTCAGTACACCATTTTACACCAACATGTCTAGAGTTGTCATATACGATAAGATCTCTGCTTCCATCATTGATTAAAAAAATTGGAGACAACTTACAATCAACAATAATATTATATATAATTTTTGGAGATGTTTTACAAATACTATTTGTAACAACATGGTTCCCAGTTAATAAATTTGATATAAATGCACCATTATAGCATATTACAGGCAGACGAAAATCAATACCTAAGAATATTTTCTTAATAGACGATAACCCTCGTCCTGTAGCTACTGTGAACAACAATCCATCATTTATCATTCTTATTAAATTATGTCTGGAAAAATCACTGAGAGAGTCATTTGCAATTAAGGTACCATCAAGATCAGAAATATATACTTTGCTCAATTAATACACTCCTTGCGTATAAACAAAACAATCTGCCATAAGTTGGGAGTATGTACCGACGGATTAGTAATAATAGCAAATAAACACGTAGCCATTCGGTAAACCCCTTTTCCACATGGTCACGCCTACTCTATGCCTCATTAAATAGCTCATTTTTGTTTCTAGTACCAAACCTCTTAAAAATAACCACAGTAAACCGCACTTCGGTGGTACACATTGGGTGAACATCAAGTGGTACAGTACGGGCGATTATTGACAAGTGGATTCCATAAAATGTCAAACTACTACAATCCCCAATACAGAGCAGTTGATTATCCATCGTATTTATCAAACTTTATCGTTCAGTCATATAGAACAGTGTTCCACATTTCGTGCATCTTGCAAAAAAATATTTTGCAGTCCAATAATAATCACAATCCCTTCTCTCGTGGCATTCATAACAATACTCACGTCCAGATGACCCATTTGGAGAAGGGACTGTCGTTCCTTGTCCTGGAGGATGCCAAGCACCGTTATCACCAAAAATATATCCTATTTCAGAAAAGCCCATATAATTTCCTCCTTGAACTATGCTTGCAGAAATCTATTCTTTGAAGCATATAAATTGATATATATATCTGAATAAATCTGTGTTACTCCATACTAATTTCCTCCGACAGACGAAATCGTTGACACCATACTAATTTTCTGACTGGACACCAGAAATTAAGGAACTTCATATTAATTCACCTTTTTAGTTATGTAATAATCACCACATCCCACTTAACTGCCCCGCAAACAACTCACCCCCCCCCTCCAGTATGAACAACAGACAAAAACAACCTCTATATGTTTTGCTACGCGCATCAATTCTGAAACCACCCTACCCACAATTGTTTATCATCCTTCAAAATACCAAATTCCAGCATGCTGGGAATCCATGTCGGGGTGTCATAGACCGGACGAACAAAACAGTGTGTGCCCACATGATCTGCGCAATATTTTTCCATGGCACGATAGCGTTTTCCCTCTGCCGACCAGCCCCGGTTGAGGGATTTTTTTTGGGGAAACAGGTTGGAATCCATACCGCCACCAAAAGAGTAGGCAATAAAATGGCCTTTTTCATATCCATCCGGTAAAACCCGGGTGCTCGGCCCTAAAAACCCCCTCTGACGATTGATATCTCGTCGATTGCGTGGCAATTGCGACTGACCAAATACCGCAACCACGCGGCTATCAGTCTCCTCTTCGCTTCCATCGCTAGCACACCCCACTCTCTCATCAACCAAGTCAAACAGAGTGAAAAAACCTTTATCTGCTTCAAACTGATAAATATTGGCCATCCCGCCAATCATCGTTTCATAATCTTCTATCCACACGGCTTTCATCCGCTCCGTCAATTGCCTCCAAAGCTCTTGCATCTCTAAACCATGCAAATCAACCAGGAATGATGCGTAGTCGAATTCAAAAGGGTTACCGTTTGCTGTCATCTTCTTGCTCCTGAACCAAACAGTAATCCACCTTCCCACAACAAAACAACATCACCCCTCGTCCAACCAACAGAACGGGAAACAACCGCGCACAATATCATTCCACACGCCATGGATAAAAAGTCTATCAAACGATTCAGGACGATGCAAAACAAAAAATTATTCTATTCAATAAAATCTGACTTCGGATTAACCAACGCTTCACTGGAATCACATCCATTTTACAATATCAATAGCATATTCGTAATCGGCGGAAGTATAGCGCATGCATGGTCAACCCTGGATGTCTGTTTTTCTGGCACGACAAAAGAGCATATAAACCAATAGTTTGTACAAAGAAAATGCAGCAAACAAGTGGCATCTCCACGCTACACGGGTAGGACAATCCAATAAGCTCCCATCCTCAAATAAGTACACAACCTGCTGTTGCGAAAAACAGAGGGACTGCAATATCCGTGGTAAAAGGTTGATGGATCTTTCCCCTGCCTCTCCAGCTCACACCTCGTTGGAAGAAAGACGACAAGAGATCGTCATCCCATTTTCCAGGAGCAAGGCGACGACTCCTCGCCATCTTGTGAACGGATCTACGAAATGCAAGGTGTATGACGAAGACGAATAAAAGGTATACAAATATTTAAATCGAGGGACATCATTCGTATTTTGAGAATTTGATGAACATCTTAGGGGTTTTAGGAAAATCTATAGGCATCATTCGCATTTCGTAGCCATTCAGGCTCATACTGGCTCGCCAGCTCTACCCCCATGGGGATGCTGTGCGAATTGGCGCAAAAATGCGCGCCAATCCGCACAGCTTGCTTCCATTAGGCGCTTAAGCCGACGCAAAAAGCGCGTCGGCTTCGTGTGATAAGCGCGCCAAAGGCAAAAGATAAAAGATAAAAAGACAAAACCCCAGAGGCTTTGCCTCTGGACTCCACCAGGGAGGTGCCCTCAATGCCATTAACTTAGCAACATGGTCTATTATTTGGTAGAATAGGCGGGTATATTCCACTCTTAATGTAGGAGCCGCAAGCTATGTCTGTTACATTCCGTTGCCACACAGCCATTTAAAAATATTTATCA
>NZ_RXIU01000176.1:0-1900 GCF_004217665.1 Candidatus Magnetaquicoccus inordinatus
GCTTCCGGGGTAGAGGGAGGGATCCGTCTGGCCCTGAAAATGGGTATTGTTGGATTGGCTTTTTTGCGCCGGGAGATTATCAACGTTGTTGATGCCTATAATGTGCCCTTTTTTAACCGTGAAATAGACCATGTCACCGGTTATCGCACCGAAACGGTTCTGGTGGTGCCTCTCTCTGATGGACACAATCGGGTGTGGGGTGCGGTACAGTTGTTGAACAAACAGGAGGGATGTTTCAGTCAGGAGGATGAAGAAAAGTTGGCTGCAGCGGCACGCGCTCTTGCCACTCCTGATTTTTTTCACACCATGAACGAAACACAGGCCAAACAGCTTGTGGATCAATGGGTGGCAGAGATGGAGTGCGAACGGGGAACCTTCTTTATTTTGAACAGCCAGGAAGGTACGTTGCGTTCACTCTATGCCACCGGTTTGGAGGGCAAACCAGCCATTGGTGTGCGTGTCAATTTGGGGATTGCCGGATGGGTCGTCTTTACTGGCCGTTCCCTGGTGATCGAAGATGCCTATCAAAGCGAATTTTTTAACGCTGAAACCGATCAAAAAACCGGCTATCACACCCGCAATATTATCGCCGTACCGTTGAAGTCAAATAGTGATGAGCCGTTGGGGGTATTGGAGATTATCAACAAACAAGGGGCAGAGAGTTTTTCTGTCGAGGATATTGAGACTCTGCATGCCTTGGCGGCAATCGCCTCCGTGACTTTGGAAAATGCGCTGCTGCTGCAGGAGCATGAAACACAATTTCACAGTTTTATTGAAGTGATGGCTGCTTCGATTGATGCCAAGGATACCCTGACTGCCGGACATTCCAAACTGGTCAGTGAATATGCTTGTGGCATTGCCCAGGAGATGGGATTGTCACAAAATGATATTGATGTGGTACGGGTGGCAGGCTTTCTTCATGATTATGGCAAATTGGGTGTGGCCGATGTTGTTTTGAAAAAAGGTGGCCCTTTGACCAGTGGTGAATATGATCAGATTAAAAAGCATGTCTCCTTTACACGGGAAATTTTAACCCGCATGCGTTTTTCTCGCAAATATCGGCATGTGCCGGAAATAGCCGCCTCCCACCATGAATATATGGATGGTTCCGGTTATGGAGTGGGTTTGTTAAACCGCTACATTCCTTTTCTGGCCAAGATCATCACGGTGGCCGATATTTTTGAAGCCTTGACCGCTGATCGCCACTATCGACGGCGGATGCCTGCTGAGGAGGCGTTGGCCATTTTGAAGCAGGGGGCGGGAAAAAAATTTGATTCGGCAATTATCGAGGCCATGGAACGCTATTGGCTGAAACGCAGCGGTGCCACAAGCGAGCCCGGTACGGAAGCTCTGGTCCCGTTGGATGAGTTGCCGGTAGCCGCCATGAAAAGTCGTCCCATCTGATACCACACTCTTGATGTTCTCATCGTACCCTGTACCAAAGGGTTGCAGATGCTGCTTTGCAAGGGGTGCATGGAGTGGCACTTTTTGCTATATTCAATGGTCATACGCTGTGCATACCACGGACTCCTTTTTCCATTGATCGAAAACGATGGCTATACTGCCCATTTTGACTGCTCCTGACAAACGTCTGAAACAAAAATCCCAGCCGGTGGAAAGGGTCGATGAAAACATTCGCCTGCTGATGGAGGATATGCTGGAAACCATGTACGCTGCCAATGGCATCGGTTTGGCCGCTCCACAAGTGGGGGTGCTCAAGCAGGTGATTGTCGTGGATATTGGCGAGGAACAGGCCAAGCAGGTGACTACTCCTTTATGTTTGGCCAATCCAAAAATTGTGCGTATGGAAGGGAGTTTGCCCTGGCGGGAGGGGTGTTTGTCGGTTCCTGAACAGATTGCCGAGGTGTTGCGCGCTGCGGTAATTGAAATCCGGGCTTTG
>NZ_RXIU01000176.1:2770-7573 GCF_004217665.1 Candidatus Magnetaquicoccus inordinatus
TCAATCCTTGGCCGGGGGCACAAACCCTCTGCAATGGTAAACCACTCAAACTGTTTGCCAGTCGTCTGGCGACGGGCAGTGGCGCACCAGGAGAGATTCTTGCCCGCCATGCCGATGCCATAGAGGTTGCCTGTGCCACGGGGAGCCTGTTGATTACCGAGTTGCAACCGGCTGGCAAACGGCGTATGTACGCAGCCGAATGGTTGCGTGGTTTGTCCATCCTGCCTGAACAGTTTTTCTCGCAACCGGCGATCCGCAGTTGACGGATCTCTGCTGCTATACGGCAGACCTTTCCTTTACGGAAAAAAATTGATATTTGATCCTCTCTAAGTTGGAAGCGCGGTTTCCGACAATCCCCTTCCCTTGTTTCCCTTTACTTTGCCAGGAGAGCAGCTAATGGCTCAAATCGCCTTCAAAGGAAATCCCATTCATACCTGTGGTGAGTTGCCTGCCGTGGGCAGTGCAGCCCCGGATTTTTGTTTAACCGGTACCGATCTTGCGGATGTGTCACTGCAAAATTTTGCCGGCAAACGGTTAATACTCAATATTTTTCCGAGTGTTGATACCGGCGTGTGCGCCGCTTCAGTGCGTCGCTTCAACAGCGAAGCTGCGCAATTGGAAAATACCGTAGTGCTGTGTATCTCCGTCGATCTGCCCTTTGCCCACAAACGTTTCTGTGGTGCAGAAGGAATCAGCGCGGTGCAATCCGTATCAGAGATGCGTGCCAGAGGTTTTGCTGAAGCCTATGGCGTGCGCATGGTTGATGGGCCACTGGCTGGTTTGATGTCCCGCGCCGTCGTGGTGATCAATGGCAGTGGGCAGGTGGTCTATACCCAGCAGGTGCCAGAGATTGTCGAAGAGCCCAATTATGCCGATGCCCTGGCTGCTGCCGCTGCTGCTTGATTCTGTTCCGCACGCCTGTTTTCCGCCCGTGTCATACGGGCGGATCTCTCCTTGATGCTCTTTTTCTGACTCTGGCCAACAACAACGAAACAGACAGAAAACAGACAGAAAATCTCTCTCCCTACCCTTTTCTGGCCATGGCCAACAGAAACGGAAAAGAGAGAAAATATTTCTCCCTTTTTGTCGGAAATTGGTTTACAATAACATGGTACGCGGGAGAAATCAGGTCGCAGCAGCTCCCTTGTAATTCAGACATTCCTTCGAGGAGAAACGCAGCATGAAGCAGCTTTTGTTTTATGAACAGCCGGTGGCACTCAACAAAGAACGGCATCGGAGCTTCAAAATCGACAACAAAGGGGCCAACTACTCCTTTGCTCAGGGTACCAATTCGGTGATCATCACCGGAATGGAATTTGTCCATGTCGCCAAAGAGTATCCCATCGTCTTTGCCAAGGCGGGTGAGCGGACCATTCCTCTGGCCATGCTGGGGCTGCGTAATGATGAAAATCTCTATGTAGATGCTGCTGGTCAATGGGATGCCCGCTATATTCCAGCCTTTGTGCGCCGCTATCCCTTTGTCCTGGCCGACTCTGGAGATGGTAACCTGGCAGTCTGCATCGACGAAAAATTTCCCGGTTTCAATAGCGAATCGGGAACCCCTCTGTTTACCGACGAAGGTGAACAGGCTCCCCTGCTGGAAAATGCCATCCGTTTTCTCAAAGAGTATCAAGGGCAAAATCAGCGCACGGAGATTTTTGTCAACCGTCTGCTTGAGATGGAGCTGCTCACCGAGTTGACCGCACGTGCCGAACTGGCCGGTGGCGTCAAATTTTCCATGGGTGGCCTGCTGGTGGTGGATGAAAAAAAATTGATGGAGTTGCCCCAGGAAAAGGCTTTGGAGCTGTTTCGTTCTGGTGAATTAGGTTGGATCTATGCACATCTGCTCTCTCTCTCCAACATGAACCGCTTGGCGGAGCTGTTGAGCAAATTGGGTGTGGATGCTGGACGGGTCAACTAAAAGCGCTGGCGTGGAAGAGCTGCTTTGAGCA
Source organism: Candidatus Magnetaquicoccus inordinatus (assembly GCF_004217665.1). GTDB lineage: Bacteria > Pseudomonadota > Magnetococcia > Magnetococcales > Magnetaquicoccaceae > Magnetaquicoccus > Magnetaquicoccus inordinatus. The sequence goes on from NZ_RXIU01000176.1 coordinate 4,723, forward strand.
CCGGCACTGCAGAGGATGGTCTACTGGCGGAATGCCGGGGGCGTATCCGTGTTTTGGCTTTGACCGGGATCCGTTCCGAATATGATCTGCTCTATCCTCTGCTGCGGGCACTGGAGGATGATCCTGCCTTTCATTTAGGGGTGATTGTCTGTGGTGCGCATCTGACCGATCGGCATCACTATTCAGTACGCAGAATCGAGGAGGATGGTTTGCCCATCTGCGAACGCCTGGAGACCTTGCTTCACTCCGACAGCCGGGTGGGCAAGGTGCGCTCCAGTGCTCTTCTGATGAGCTCTCTTGCACAAACTCTCGATCGAGAGCGTCCCGATCTGCTCCTGCTGTTGGGCGATCGGGAAGAGGTGGTGGTGGGGGCCTTGAGTGGACTGTATCTGGGTATTCCTGTAGTCCACCTGGCCGGAGGGGACTCTCTGTATGGTGGCTGTCCGGATGAGTGGGTACGCCATGCAGCCAGCAAAATGAGTCATCTGCATCTGGTGATGACGCAAGCCCATGCCGAGCGTCTGCAACGCATGGGTGAAGAGCTTTGGCGTATCCACGTAGTCGGCAGTGGTGGGGTGGACCGCTTACGCCAAGAGCCACCCTTGAGCGTGGACGAACTGGCGGCGCACCTGGGTGAAAAAGTCCGCGCTCCCTTCGGCATCTTTCTTTTCCATCCGTTGCTGGATGATCATCCGCTCTCTCCCGCCGCTCAGGTGGAGCTGTGTCTGCAGGCGGTTGCCCAAAGCGGTTTGCACCTGTTTGCGGGTGCTCCCAACAGTGATCCAGGGGCGATGGAAATTGCCCAGGTTTTGCAAAAAGCTGCCGAGCGGCAAGCCATTACACTGTATCGCCATCTGCCCCGTGCTGTTTTTGTTGCCCTGTTGCGCCATGCCCGCTGCCTGCTGGGCAACTCCTCTCTGGCTTTTCACGAAGCACCTTTTTTGGGTCTGCCTGCCGTCAATATTGGCAATCGCCAACAGGGCCGACTGGCTGCCGCCCAGTTGCAATCGGTAGCGCTTGATCGGCAACATATTCGCGAAGCAGTAGAACGGGCTGCCTTTGATCAGCAATACAGGGCAACCATTCAGGCTGGGGATCCGCTCTATGGCGATGGTTATATGGCAGAACGCTCCCTGACCATCCTCAAGAGCCTGCCGGGCAAACAACGTCTGCTCGGCAAACAGATGACCTATTAATCAGGAACAGTCACCCCATGTCCCTCTATTGGCCTCCCCCCTCTCTTCCTGCTCCGGCAGCTCGGACCCTGATCATTGCCGAAGCCGGGGTCAACCATAATGGCAATCTGCAGCAAGCGTTGCAGTTGGTGGATGCTGCTGTGGCAGCAGGAGCCGATGCCGTCAAGTTTCAGACCTTTCGCAGCAGCGCCTTGGTTGGTCCAAAGGTAGCCAAAGCCGCCTATCAGCAACGCAATACCGGTCAAGAGGAGTCGCAATGGCAGATGCTGCAACGCCTGGAGTTGGATGCAGAGAGCCATATCCAGTTGCAACAATACTGTTTTGCCCGGAATATTCATTTTATATCCACACCATTTGACAGGGAAAGTCTGCAGTTTTTGGTCGATGGCTTATATTTGCAGACCATCAAAATCGCTTCCGGGGAGATAACCAACGCACCACTGTTATGGCAGGCCGCGCACAGCGGTCGACGGATTATTCTCTCGACGGGTATGTCTACTCTGGCAGAGGTTGAGCAGGCTCTGGCGGTATTGGCTTGTGGCTATTTGGGTCAATCTCCCTCTCTGGCCGCTTTTGCCGCCGCTTGGCAATCGGCAGTCGGGCGGCAACATCTTGCGGAAAAGGTGATCCTTCTGCACTGCACCAGCGACTATCCAGCTCCTGCACACAGTATCAATTTGCGGGCCATGGATACCTTGCGTGCAGCATTTGCGCTGCCGGTGGGCCTTTCCGACCATTCCGAGGGCATTGCTGTTGCCACTGCAGCCGTGGCTCGTGGGGCCTGTTTGATCGAAAAACATTTTACACTTGATCGTACCCTGCCTGGTCCAGACCATCGTGCCTCTTTGGAACCCAATGAGTTGACCGCCATGGTGCAGGCGATTCGTGCGGTGGAACAGGCGCTGGGAACGGGTGGCAAAAATGTGACTGAAGCAGAGTTGCCCAATCGAACATTGGTACGCAAACAGTTGGTGGCGGTGCGCGATATTGCTGCAGGCGAGCTGTTTACAACAGAAAATCTGGGTTGCAAACGACCCGGAGTGGGCATTGCACCGATGCACTATTGGCATTGGCTGGGTCGCCGCGCCAAACGCTCCTATCAGGCTGAAGAGGCCATCGTTGCTGAGGATGAGGAGGCAGCTTCATGATTGCCGGGGAGAGTGTGTTGGCAATCATGCCAGCGCGCGGAGGTTCCAAGGGGTTGCCGGGAAAAAATTGTCTGTCAATGCTGGGTAAGCCTCTTTTGGCTTGGACCATTGCCGCTGCCCAAGAGTGTACAGCCATCGATCGCTTGATCCTCTCCTCCGAGGATGCCACCATCATGGCAACCGCCAGAGAGTGGGGGTGTGAGGTTCCTTTTGTGCGGCCGACTCCTTTGGCCAGCGATACGGCTTCGACAATCGAGGTGCTGCGCCATGCACTGCAGAGTCTGCCAGAGCGTTATGAATGGTTGGTTTTGTTGCAACCGACCTCACCGCTGCGCCAGGCTGAAGATATTACTGCCTGCCTGATGATGTGTCAGCGCTATCAGGCTCCGGCCTGTGTTTCAGTCACACCGGTCAAGTCACCCTATTGGAGCTTTTTCCTCAGCTCAGAGCAGGAGCTGCAGCCGGTGATGGGACAGGAGATCCCGACAGCCGGTCGCCAGCAGCTTC
>NZ_RXIU01000177.1 GCF_004217665.1 Candidatus Magnetaquicoccus inordinatus
GCGCATTTTTGCGCCAATTCGTACAGCATCCCCATGGGGGGAGAGTTGGCGAGCCAGCACGAACCTGAATAGTTACCTCCATTGTTCCTACTCTTTCCTTGACGCCAGGAGAATTCCGGTGCTACACCTGTTTGCAGAGAGCATCTCCCTTAACTTGCCAACAACCACTCCATGCACAACTATCCCTGGTTGACCCCATCGGATCAAGAGGCCCCTGCCCTGCTCATACACGGCAACACCTGGAGTTACGGCCAGTTGTCCGCCCATGCAGAGTGGTTGTCACGGGCCGTTGATTGGCAATTGTGCGGCCCATTACGCCTGCTTGCCATTCTCGGCAACCATGATCATTGGGTCTACCCAGCCATGCTGGCTGCGCATCGTCTTGGGGGTGGTTTCCTGCCCCTGCATCCGGCTTTTCCGCTGGAACGGTTGCAGTATATGCTGCATCAAACCCAAACCCGATTGCTGCTGGTTGCCAGCGACGCTCTGGAAACCCTGGACCGCTTGTTGCCTGATTGTCCAGAATCAATGCTCTGCATCCTCCCGGAAAAGGGAAGCAAAGGGGATCGACCGCTTTTGTTCCCGCAACATCACTTTCTTGATGGCGCTGACCTGGACCGACTCTCCGCACGCAGCCCGCAACCCCCTCCCGCCACCAGTCAGGCTGCTTATGTCATGTTTACCTCTGGGAGCACCGGTCGTGCCAAAGGGGTTGCCATCAGCTTCGACAATTTGCACGCCTATGTCCATTACTGGCGCAATCATCACCCCATTGGAGCAGGTGATCGGGTGGCCCAACCGGCTGACATCACCTTTGACCTCTCCATCCATCCCATCTTTGTCTCATGGGCCAGTGGCGCCCTGTTGTGTCCGATTCCGCCAGCAAACCGTTTTGCCCCGGCCCGTTTTATCCTGGAAAATCAACTGACTGTCTGGGTTTCCGTCCCGTCGGTCGCCATGATGATGGAACGTCTGAAAATTCTTCGCCCTGCTGTTTTCCCGACCATCCGTCTCTCTCTTTTTTGTGGTGAACCCTTGCCGGTTCGCAGCGCAGAGGCATGGCGCCAGGCCACTCCCCATGGTCGACTGCTCAATCTGTATGGCCCCACTGAAGCCACTGTTGCCATTTCCGAATTTGAATGGAGTGCCGAAACCGCCAGTCAGATCACGCACCAGAGCAACGTACCAATCGGCTGGATTTTTCCCGGACAACAGGCGGCTTTGTTGCAAGAGGATGGCTCCCTCCTCTTTTCCGCCGGCACAGGAGATCTCTGTCTGGCAGGCTCTCAGGTGACCACAGGCTATCTCGGAGACCCTGAAAAAAGCGCCTCCCACTATTTTCGCACCCCTGCCAGCGCCACAACCCTCTGGTATCGCACCGGTGACCGGGTCCAACGTCGTGACGATGGTTGCCTCATTTTTCTCGGTCGAGTCGATTACCAGATCAAACTGCATGGCTATCGCATCGAACTGCAGGAGATCGAAAACCTGCTCCGGGAACTGACCGGACAGGACTGGGTGGCTGTCATCCCCTGGCCGGGTGGTGAGCATGCGGTGCGGGAACTCCTGGCCTGCGTGGCAGGCGCTGACAGCAGGCTCATTCCCGAATGGTTGCAAGTTTGTCGCCAACGTCTGCCCTCTTACATGGTCCCGGCCCGCATTCTTTTGTTGCCACAGTTCCCCCTGAACAGCAATGGCAAGATCAACCGTTCCGCCTTGCTCCAACACCTGCAGGAAACCCTCCTGCCTGCCGAGGAAACATGACAAATTCCCCTCTTGCACAAACTATTCTCTCCTTTCTCAGGAAAAACCACCCGCAGCAGGCCTTCTCCCCCCCTGCAGCAGATCACAATCTCTTTGAACTGACCTTGCTGAACAGCAGTGAGTTTATCGAATTGATTCAACTCCTGGAGGAGCAAAGCGGAATCATGCTCGACTTTACCAGGATTGACCCGGCGGCCCTGGCCACCATACAGGGTTTGTTGGCCGCTTTTACTGCTGACGATGACCCAACCCTCTGAGAACGGCTGCTGACCTGCAGTACCGATCTGCAATCGGACCAATAAACAAAACGGCAAGCAGCAGGCGAGCTGACAACAACTCTGGCATGGTGAAAAACCGATGACGCAGCCATAGAGAGTTTGCGCTTGATTGCAAACCGCCATCAGCCAGCAGTGCGTTCAAAATTTTATCTTCTTCTGCAGCTTGCGCAAGTTGTGCATGGCCCATCCGATCTCCTCTGGATGATGAACATTGGAACCGGGTGAGATCCAAGCATCATGCTGAAGACAGATCTCCAGATAGGGCAGCAGGGGGGAGTGGTAGGCCGGATTCAACTCGATGGCTCTTCCCTGCCGGGTCGCCTCCTGCACCACCCGGGCAAAGTGTTGCAACGGAAAAGGCACGCCCAATCTTTGGCAGGTTCCTCCAGGATGCGCGATGGCATCCACCAACGGATTGACTGCCAGTGCCATCAACCCCCTGAACTCTCTCTCTACCAACTCCTCTGGCCCTACCCCCACCAAAGAGCTTAGGCCCGGATAGGCATGCACCGCGCCCAAGACAAATTCCACTCGGTCACGCATAGGCTCATCAAGCAGCAGACCCCCTTCATAATCGGTGATCGGCACCTCCAAACCACACAGAATCGTTATGGATGACTCTCTTTTCCGCAACAGGTCGATCTCCTGCCAGTAGCGAGCAAACCACTCCCCCTCTTCCGTCAACTCCTTTTCCGTATGCTCAGTAAATATCAGCCTGTCGATTCCCAGTATCCTGGCACGCTGCAACAACTCCGGCAGCGGCGCTGAACCATCCGAATAGGTGGAATGCACATGATATTCCCATGCCGGGAACGGCTTCTCAGCCATGCTCCTCGCTGATACGAACAGCTCTTCTGGTCGAGGTTTATGCATGGTTTTGACTCTCTCACTGTCGGTTTGCAAATTACTGACAGACCAATCTGACAGAAAAATAGACTGTTCGGATCCACAAAACTCTTCTCGCAACCTGATCATTATCTGCAAATATAGCAGAAAGTCACAAAACAAAATAGTGTGCAGCTCAAAATCTATGACAAGCAACCCTATTGGAAGCTATATTTCAGACCGCATCGCCTCCCATTATATCAAATGGATCGATTCAGACAATACATATGAAAAACTTGAAAAAATCATCAATTTAATTTATAATGAAATTCTGAGTTTTATTTACTGTACAATTTTTCTGTACCATTCCCTGTACACAAACCAGCTTAATTGTTCTGCGATGAAATCCATTTCTCTTCCAGAACCCGTACCTTCTCATATTGCCATTATCATGGATGGCAATCGACGTTGGGCGCGGAAGCAGCAACTACCCAGCGTGGAAGGGCATCGCCAGGGAGTGAAAGCGGTGCGTCGCACCATGGAGGCGTGCCTGCAGTATGGAATATCCACTTTGACACTCTATACCTTCTCTTCAGAAAACTGGAAACGCCCGGAAGAGGAGGTTGTTGCCATCATGGATTTGCTCACCTTCCACCTGCGCAGACAAATGAGCAAATTGATCCGTGAAGGGATCCATTTTCGCGCTCTCGGACGTTTGGAAGCTCTCCCCCAGAAAGTGCAACTGCTGCTCAGCGAGTTGGAAGAAAAAACCAGTGCCAATCAACGACTTCGTTTTAATTTGGCCATCAATTATGGGGGGCGCCAGGAGTTGGTGGATGCAACCAGGGAATTGATGCAGATGGCTCTATCCAATCATCTGCACCCGGATCAACTCTCGGAAAGCCTCTTCTCCGAGCATTTGACTACCCATGGACTGGCCTATCCCGATCTGATGATCCGCACCGGAGGGGAGCAACGCATCAGCAATTTTCTGCTCTGGCAAATGGCACATACGGAATTGATTTTTCTTCCTGTCTACTGGCCGGAGTTTGACGCCGCTTATCTGCATCAGGCACTGCTCGAGTTTGCCAAACGACGTCAATCCGCCCTCGACTGGAAAGAGGAAAGTGCTGCCGAACCTTCCTGAACCATTTTTCTTGCAACACATTATTCAAAGCTTCAGCCGAAGACTGGCATAACAGGCCAAATGTTCTCTGGCAACGCTCTCCGATGTAAAGCGTCGGGCGGTTGCCAATCCTGCAGCGACCACCTGTTGCCGCAACGCATCGTCTTGCCAGAGCCGCCGACTGGCTGCCACCACCTGTTGCGGTTGGTCCAACGCAACAAGCAGGCTATTCTCTTCGTTGCGCAACAGATCGCGTGTGCCCGGCACATCCGTGGCAACCACCGGCAGGGCGCTAGCCATGGCCTCCAACGCCACCATGGGCATCCCTTCCCGTTCGCTCAACAACCAGAACAGATCTGCCGCCCGAAACAGCTCCGGAAGATCACTGCGCACACCCAAAAATCGCACGCGATCCGCCACCCCATTCATGAGCGCCAAACGCTCCAATTCACTCCGCTGTGGTCCATCACCAGCCACCCACAATTCAGCGTCGGGCAACTCACGCAGGGCAAGAATGCCCACCCCCACCCGTTTTAACGGATAGAGCGTGCCCGCCATGATCACCTTTCTTCCCCTGCTGTTTTTGCCAGGATCAGCGCCCCATCCGGCGGCTGAGAGACCATTGGGCAGCAGCGTAATTGCCTCCACCGGACAGGAGAGCCCCTCGGCATAGTGCCGGGCAACCGAGGGTGAAACAGCCGCCAGATGACAGACCGCCTGCTTCATGGCCCGCATAAAAAGCCAGCGCCGCCACAAAGAGATGCCATCATTTTTTTTCAACCAGGGATCCAGGCCATGAGCTGTATAACAGGTAAGTGATCCGGCCCTCCGGGCGGCTGGACCTGCCCATACCAGGGCATGAAACAGATGCAAGTGGACCACTGGCAATGAAAGCTCAGCAAAAAAGCGTGTCAGCTTGCGACGAATTGCCCAATGCAGATCCTGCCGGTAGAAACGAATGGTCTGGCGATAGAGATCCAGGAGATGGATATGAATCCCACTATCCATCAACTCTGCCCCATACTCCTGTCGAGCACCGATGACAATCAGGTGCACCTCCACACCCAACTGCACCAGACTGCGACTCAAGTTGACCACAGCCGATTCCGCTCCGGCGCGGCGCAAATCCGGCAGCACCATCCCGACACGCAGCTTTGCTCCGGCAAGAGAAGAGAAAGAGGTTGTCATTCCCCCTCACCCTGACGTACAAAGATCATCAGGCTCATATGGCCCAGCCATCTGCCCAACACTATATCCAACAGCAGAGAGAGGAGTCTGCCCACTCCCCAGGGTATCGAGAATAACCGGTCGAGCCCGCGCTCGCACCATGGCCACTCCTCCTTGAATGTACGCACCACGCTCTGACCGCCACGCCGCACCAGACGAAAACCAGCCGACTCCACCTGGCGTTGCACCCACTGCGCAGGCAACAAAAACTGGTAAAAGTTCTCCCGGTTATTGTCATCCTCCCGGTAGGGTGGATAATCGCCACGCCGCGCCTTGAAACGACGGAGAATGTTCATCACCGGAAAGGTCAAAAAAAGATAACCGCCGGGTCGAATGGTGCGGCTCATCTCCCGCAATACCTCTTCATACCCATGATAGAAATGTTCGATCACCCCAATTGACCAATATCCGTCAAAAAAATGGTCTGCAAAGGCTAATCGGCGGATATCCTGACAGGAGAGACGCAAATGCGGCCAATGGCCATGAATGGTCGTCACAGTTTCGCTACTGAAATCCACTCCGTAGGCTTCATAGCCGGACCGATCCAGGGCATGTACCGTCAGAGCCAAGCCACAACCGCCATCGATCACCCGACTGCCTGCAGGAAGGTGGCGTCTCGTCACATAGAGAAAGGTGTGATAGGCAGGAGGATGGCGAAAAACATACTCGGCATTACGAAGAGATTCGCGCCAATGCATACTCCAGAATGCCGCGCCACTCCCCTCCTGGATGCAGACGATCCGCTCATGATGGGCATCATAATAGCGCCTGGTTAGAGAATTGCGTTCAAGCATGGGTATTGATCTCCTGAACGACCTCCTCGATCAATTGTCGCCAAAGACGCATGGCAAGAGCCTGGTCATGGTTTTGCAAAAACCACTGACGCGCCCTCTCACCCATCTTTCGGCAGAGGGCTGGGTGATCAGCCCAATGGCGAATCCGCTCTGCCACTTCCCTGGCGGCACCAACGGCAAAACTCTCTCCACAGTTGCCTGCCTGCAGCAGAGCCGGAATTTCACCATTGGAATCGCCAATGAACAAAGTTGCCCGCCCAGCGGCAGCAATTCCGTAAAATTTACTGGGCACAATCAGCCCCTCCAGCGCCGGCAGCAAGGAAAACCAATGCACATCGGCAACGCCCATTGTATACAATAGGCGTTCCCTGGATTGGTAAGGTTGAATCAAGAGATGGGCATGGGGATGTTGTTGCTGCCAAGCCTGCAAACGAGGCAAGCCGGCACCGCCACCGACAAACAAAAAACAGATATCGGGTCGATCAGTGAGATATTCTGCAGCCGCAAGCACCGTATCCAACTCATGGGCACGTCCCAGATTCCCCACATAAGCAACCACAAAGCGGTCCACCAGTTGCCATTCGGCACGAAGGGGATTCTCTGCAGTAGCCAGAGGCATGATGCACTGACCATCCTCCCAGTTGGGGATGATACATACCTTGTCTGCTGCAATCCCTTCGGCAAGCAAACGCTCGGCCATCCGCTTGCCCAAAACCACGGCACGCCGGGCATGACGCAGTGAGAAATTGCGCAATCGCCGCAGCAGGGAGAGCAACCAGCGACTCCCCACCGGAAAAGGGAGCAGCGCACCTGCCGTTTCAGGAAAGAGATCCTGATTCCAACTGATGAGATGGCAACGCCGCAGAGCAATGACCGGCCACAAAGAGAGTGACAGCAAAGGGGGATCGGTCATGACCACCACCAAATCGCCCGCTTTGGCCAGGCACAACAGGCGCCACATGGCAGACAGGTGAAAAGTCAGATAATCGATGGAACGACCATAAAGAGAAAACCGTCCAAAACGGGTGGTCCAGACTCGATGCACCTCCACACCGGCCATCCTTTGCCTCATGGACAAGGGAGTCTGCGTTGTGTCATAACGCAAACGGCTGGTAATCACCTGGACATCATGGCCTGCCGCAGCCAGATCCGCAGTCAAATCGGTCAACAGACGACTGGTGGCAGCAAAATAGTCTGGAGCATAGAAGCGGTTGATGAAGAGAATAGTCCCTGAATGTTTCATGCGATCCGCTACCATGACGAACGTAAATGAGTTTTGTAAAGGCTATCAAATATCGTACTCTCCGCGCAACAGCTTGATGATTGCCCGGCAAAACAAGCGCATTTGAAAATCAAAAAGTATTATGGAGGTCCAGGAGGAGATTATCTCCTCCTGGTGGGTGCAGGGCAAAGCCCTGCTGGTAATGTGCGGCGTTT
>NZ_RXIU01000178.1 GCF_004217665.1 Candidatus Magnetaquicoccus inordinatus
CCTTCAATGAAGTTGCCCGGCCAGGGGGTTGAAGGTTTCCCCCTTTTCCATTGGCCGATGTAGGCCGGGCATTCTGTTCACCGGGTTGCCGGTGGTATTCTGTTATCTGTAGACCTCGCGGCGGTTGCCAACTTTGACGATAAGGACAACCAATTGATCATCTTCAATTGTGTAAATAATCCGATGATCTCCAACCCGTATACGCCAAGACTCTGAAGAGCCTTTCATCTTTATTGCTGTATGTGGACGAGGATCAACTTCCAGACGGTCAATGGCACTTCTCACACGCTGCCAGATGGTGCATGGAAGTGCATCAATTTGTTTTTGAACCCGATCAGGAACGACAATTTTATAGGGCATGCTTGGCGTCCATTTCTGCTTTGACAACCTCCCATGGAATGCCAACCTCACCACTCTCTTTGAATTCTCGGTAGACTCGATCAGCGTCTATGGCATCCTGGCGGTCTTCCCAATCCTCCAGGAAACGGTCCAATGCTTCCCGAATCAACTCCTCAAGGGGTCGGCCTGTCTCCTTGGCAACAAACTGAAACATCTCCTCCATGTCGGCGGGAATGGCAATGGTCATGGTTATCCTCCTGTGCTTTGGCGTGGGGTCAAGGGAATGATGTTATCCGACTCAGCTTTGCCTGTCATAGCCGCGTGGATGTGCTCTCCGATCATGCGGGTTGCCTTCTTCAATGGATCGTCGGAAAGGTGAGCATAACGCTGCGTGGTGGCCGCCTGGGTGTGGCCCAGCAACTTGCCTATCACTGGCAGACTCATGCCCATGGATGCTCCTATGCTGGCGTATGCGTGCCTTAGATCATGAATGCGCAGTGTCGGCATGCCTGCCGCCTCACGGATGGCCCGCCATGCTCGGTTGATGTTCACCATGGCATGGCCGCTCACCTTGCCAACTATCACATGCGGGTTGTCTTCGATCCTGGGAAGAGTGGCCAGGAGTTCCAACGCTGGCGGATTCAATGGGATATTCTTCGCTCCGGTCTTACTGTCAGCCAATCGCAGCACGCCATACTGAAAATCTACCTCGCCCCATGTCAGGGTCAATATCTCGCTCAGTCTGGCACCTGTCAGGATCAACAATCGGATGGCCGCCAGCACGTAAGGGGAAGTTGTACCGCTCCGCTCTGTATCAGCAATGGCCTGTCCCAGCCTCAAAAGCTCATCATCGCTTAGGATGCGTTCCCGCTTCTCTTCCCGGTATTGCTTGATGTGTACAATCGGGTTTGTATGGTCTGGCCTTATGCCAACCGATTCCATCCAGTTGTAGAGAATGGAAAGCAGTTCTATCACGCGATTTGCCTGGTAAGGAGTCTTCTGCATTGAATTGTGTAACTTGGCGATCTGGCTTCTCTGAAGGGCATCAACTCGATACTTGCCCAATTGCGGGATGATGATTCTATCAAAGAGTCGTCGGTACTCGGTAACGGTACGTGGTTTGTTTTTGACTGCAACATGCTCTCGCTGAAACCGCTCTGCCACATCAGCAATCGTGGGAACACTTTTCTCTGCCGCTTTAGACTCTGCCGGGTCTTTGCCCTCACTGACAGCCCCCAACAGCCGCACAGCCTCCTGTCTGGCTTGGTCTGGTGTCCATGGTGAACCGTGCTGGCCGATGGTGTAGCGCCGGAGTCGCCCAGCATGCCGATACTGAAGTAGGTAAATTCTCTTGCCAGCCGGAGTAAACTTGACGCCGAAACCTTTTGTCTCAGTGTCCCATAGGAACGTATCAGCTTCTGGAGTCGCCATAGAGTCAATCAATCTTTTGCTGATTTTTGCTTGCATATCGTCTCTCCGATTTGAATCTGTTGTCCTCGGCAATCAACCAGTTGACCGCTTCCAGCAATCACACAGCAATCATTTGGAAGAAAAATAGCGGAAACACTCGGAAACGTCAAGAAGAGAATTGCTTTATTTTACGGTACTTGTGGAAGGTGTCAGAAAGGCCAAGAAAGCCAGGACAACCAACTACGAACCAGTAGGCCGGAGGTTCGAATCCTTCCGAGTGCGCCAATAAAAGCAAACAGTGACGGTCACCAACTTGGTGGCCGTTTTTGTTTGGGGTGTCCGGTAATGGCAAATTTTGTGTGTCCCGTAATGGCAAATTTGGGATAATGACCCAATCATCCCACAAGAAGAGGAGTGAGGGATCAAGCTGGAGGTGCGGATTCATGGCCTGGTGAAGCAGCGCTTTTGCATCTTCACAGCAGCTCACTCTGTTCCGACAGTGTGGCCGTTACCAGAGGAGAGAATACTCTCCTCCTCCGGTTACTGCACACCACTTCTCTCCTGTACCATCGCCGCATCAAGCCAATGAATCGGTTGCCGACGCAGTTGTCGTGCTCTGCTCAGAGGCCAGCGAGGGCTCCACCGCACTTTTTTTGCCCGCACTCTTCTGGCGCAGATAATCCTCCGGTTGCCGACTCAAGGCCGGGCTGATTCGTGGATCGTGTGTCGATTGCACAAAATGGGTTTCGATCCAGCCATCCAAATCGGCTACCTTGTAGAGAATTTTTCCGCCGACTTTGGCATAACGTGGGCCATTGCCATAGGTGCGCATCTTGGCCAAAGTGGCAGCAGAGAGTTTAATACGCGCTGCCGCACTTTTTGCCTCTAAATAGATATCTTGTCCAGCCATGATTTTGCTACTCCGTGTAAAAAAGAGGGTGCCGGGTTGATCACGCCCTGCACCGATACTGTTGTACAACATGGGAAAGAGTATACCTCGCTTGGCCAGAAAAGGGCACATGAAGGGGTTCAGCATCTTTATTTGCAAAAAGGCAATGCTTTCGCTATCCTAGCCTTCTATTGCACATTTTGCGCTTTTCTTTTTTTTCCCGCTTGCCACAGGATTTTTGATGAGCCATCCCTCTCTCTTTCGGCAGAGCCTGTTACTCTTTGTGGTCAGTACTGGCATCTTAAGCCTGCTTGCCGGAGCACTCTTTTATTCTGCAAACCAACTGCCGCTCTGGCAGATGTTGGCGCTGCTGGTGTTGAGCGCCGCACTGCTGACCACGTTACTGCTACGCCAGGTCAGTCGCAGACATTGGCAGGTCCAGAAACAGTTGCAGCAACAGGAATCGTCGCTGCGGGCAATGCACCAACAACTGGAACATGAACAGCATTTTCTGAAAAGCATCATCCAGAATATTCCAGAGCTGGTTTGGATGAAGGATGCACAAGGGTGCTATTTGATCTGCAACCATGAGTTTGAGCGCTTTTTTGGCAAGCCCGAAGAGGAGATTCTCGGCAAGAGTGACTATGATTTTATGACGCGGGAGTTGGCCGATTTTTTCCGCGCCCATGATCAACTGGCGGCAGCGGCAGGCAAGCCTACCACGAACGAAGAGTGGATCACCTATGCCGATGATGGCCATCGGGCGCTGTTGGTCACCATCAAGACACCACTCTATGACCAGAACGGTCAGTTGTGGGGTGTCTTGGGAATTGCCCATGATATTACCGCACTGCGCCAGCAAGAGGATGCCTTGCGTGAGAGTCAGGAGACCTTGCGCATCGCCCAGGAGGTGGCACAAGTCGGCAGTTGGCGGTTGCAACTGGACAGCCAGCAGATGTTTTGTTCCGAGGAGAGCTGTCGTATTTTTGGCTTTTCCGAATGCAAACAGTTACAATTACAGGATTTTGCCGCCTGTGTGCCCAGCGAGGAGCATGCAATGCTGGCTGAAGAGTGGCAAAAAGCCCTCGAGGGTGGCGCCTATGATGTGGAGCATCGCATTATTGTGCGCGGGAGGATGCGTTGGGTACGGGCACGGGCGTTGTTGCGGCAGGACAGCGCAGGCAATCAGGCGATGATCGGTACCGTACAGGATATTACCGAGCGCAAAGAGCTGGAAGATAGTCTGCAAAAAAATCTGGAACTGGTGCGTGCCATTATTGATGGCTCACCAGTAGCCATGGCCTTGAATGATCCACAAGGCAATATCACCTATCTCAATCCAGCTTTTGAGCACACCTTTGGTTATAATTTGGCTGAGATTTCCACGTTGCAGGAGTGGTGGCCACGTGCCTATCCCGATGCAGAGTATCGCCAAGAGGTGGCAGTGCAGTGGCAGCAACACCTGGAGCAGGCGCAACGGACTCAGAAAGCTTTTGTTCCGGTTGAGGTACGTATTCGCTGTAAAGGAGGTGAAGAGCGCACGGTGATTGTCAGTGCCACACCGTTGCATGGCTCTTTTGCGGAGATCGTTTTGGTGAGTTTGTTTGATATCAGCGCCCGCAAAGCGGCAGAGCGGGCCTTGCTGGAGAGCCAACAGCGCTATCGGGCTCTCTTTGAGTCGGCACCGGATGCCATTCTGGTGGCGGAAGCGGCGACCGGGTTGGTAGTTGATGCCAATCAAAAGGCGTGTGTCTTGTTGGGGCGCACACTGCCCGAACTGCTGACCATGCACCAGAGCGCGCTGCATCCACCTGAGTTGCGGAACGAGTTGCAACGGGAGTTTGCCAGGCATGCCCTGCGTCGGGTGGAGGATTTTGCCGATCCGCTGCAGACCGCTGTCTTGCATGCCAATGGGACGATCATTCCGGTGGAGATCAGTGGTTGTGTGGTGCCGGTTGAGGGACGGGCGTTGGTGTTGGGTATATTCCGCAATGTGGCGCGATACAAACAATTGGAGGCGGCCATCGCTGACAAGGATGCGCAATATCGCCTGATGCTGGAGACCCTGCCCGATGGCTATTGGAGCGTGGATGGGCAAACAGGAACTATTACCGATGTCAATACCGCCTATCTGCAACGATCTGGCTATACGCGCGCCGAGTTGCTGGGCAAACATATCTCCGAGCTGGATGCCACGGAGAGTCTGGCCGAGGTCCATGCCCATATCGAAAATATATTACACAGTGGTGGCGATAACTTTGAAACCTGGCATCGCAGCAAAGATGGCAAGAGGTGGCCGGTGGAGATTACCACCACGGTCTCCTCAACTTTGGGAGGCAGAATAGCCTCTTTTGCACGTGATATCAGCCAGCGCAAGCAGGAAGAGGAGAGGATTCGTCGGGATAATCTGGTGCATCAACAGTTGGCCAAGCTGGGCAAGGAGCTGTTGGAGGCACGCAACAGCCGTTTGCCATTGTTGTGTCGCAAGGTGTTGGAGTGTTGCAAGGAGGTGACTGGCAGCCCTTATGGCTATGTCAATGTGCGCGATCCCTATCATGGGGGGTGGCAGAACGTGGTGTTGGATCGGCAATGGCTTCCCTTTCCGGAGGATGACGACAGGGAAGGGTTGCCTTTGCCGGCAGAAATTGCGCCATGGGGTGAGGCGTTGCGGCAACGCCGTGCCTTTTTGTGCAACCAGCCGCAGCGCTTCGACCATTTTTATGGGATTGCTCTACCCTCTTTCCAGTGTCAACGGCAGTTGGTGGTGCCGGTATGGCGCGGCGAACAGGTGATTGCTGAGTTGGCGGTGGTGGAGAGTGCCAGCGATTATACGGCAGAGCAAGAGGTGATCATGGCTGGGGTGGCTGACATCTTCGCCATTGCTTTGGAACGATTTGCCTTGGAGCGGCAGTTGCAGCAGGCGATCAAGATGGAGGCAATTGGCACTTTGAGTGCCGGCATTGCCCATGATTTCAATAATATATTAGGTATCATCATGGGTTTTGCCGAATTGGCACAACGCAAAAGCAAGGAGCATAAACGGGTCAAGGAGAGTCTGGAGGAGATCTTATTGGCCAGTACGCGCGCCAAGAGTTTGGTGGATCAACTGCTCACCTTTAGTCGCAAAAAGAGTGGAGAGCATGGTCGGGTGTTGTTGTCGGCCATTGTCAAGGAGGTGGAGAGCTTTTTGCGCCATACCATTCCGCCCACCATTCTTCTGGAGGTAGCCATTGGTGAGGGGGGATTTCCGGTACAGGGCGATGCCGGGCAGTTGCATCAACTGTTGTTGAATCTGTGCAGTAATGCCCGGCAGGCGATGCGTGGAGAGCATGGGCGGATTGCCGTGCGTGTGCAACGGGCCGTTCTCAATTGGGAAGAGGCGCACGCTTTGGCTTTGCCGGAGGGAGAGTATGCCTGTTTGCAGGTGCAGGATAGCGGGGTGGGGATGAGCAAGGAGGTGGTGGAGCATATTTTTGAACCGTTCTTTACCACCAAAGAGATTGGCAAAGGAACAGGCTTGGGCCTGTCGGTGGTTCATGGCATCGTCACTGGTCATCATGGGGCGATACATGTGCAGAGTACCCCCGGTCAAGGCAGTCTGTTTGCGGTCTATTTGCCGATGCTCCAGGAAGATAAAGCTCTCCAACAACCGTTCGCCGGCAAGAGTGGTGCGCAGCATGCCGGTTCCGGGAGGATCTTGGTTGTCGATGATGAGGTGCAGATTGTGACCATTTATGAGCAGTTGCTGACCATTGCTGGTTATGAGGTGGTCGCGGTCAGTGATGCCTTGGAGGCGTTGCACCTCGTGGTGGCCCAACCCGACCGTTTTACCGCCATTATTACCGATCAGGCGATGCCGGGTATGAGTGGTGTGGAGTTGGCCGCACGCATCAAAGCGCTGGCGGCGACACTACCGATTCTTTTGTGTACCGGTTTGGGAGAGACCAGCTTGGCCGACAGCGAGCAGTTGCGTTGTGTCGATGCGGTGTTGCACAAGCCGGTTCCTTTGTCGGTCTTGCGCGCTGCATTGGATAAGCTGCTGCAGCGTTCCTCCTGAGCCAGGGAAGTGATAGTATATATTTCAAGATAGACATATTTTGCGATTTATTTTCCTTTTGGGATAGAATATCCTGTACAGATGTTTCCCCATTCAGTTCATGGAGCAGAGAAAGATGAAAAGGATTTTATTGGTGGATGATGAAGAGCAGATGCGCCATTTGTTGCGTCTGATGTTGGAAGATGCGGGTTATGAGGTAGGGGTGGCGACTAATGGCAATGAGGCGATAGCTCTATGGCGGGAACAGGGACCATGGGATCTGCTGTTGTGTGATATTCTCATGCCGGAGCGGGATGGCATTGAGACTATTATTGCCATTCACGGCGAAAATGCCCAACAGGTGATGATTGCCATGACCGGTGGTGGCAACTATCATATCTTGCAGGTCGAGGAGTTGTTGGGAGTGGCCAAAATGTTTGGTGCCAAACAGGTGTTGCGCAAACCTTTTTCTCTGCACCAGTTGTTGAATGCCGTGGAGAATGCGCAAAAAGCGGCCTGATCTATGGATAAAGAGCTGCAAAAACTCAGGGCAATCGCATTTGAAAACCAGAAAATTATTATGGAGGTCCAGGAGGAGATTATCTCCTCCTGGTGGGTGCAGGGCAAAGCCCTGCTGAAAATGTGCGGCGTTTCACAGAAGCGAATGCTTAAGCATTCGCGCACGCCGCAC
>NZ_RXIU01000179.1 GCF_004217665.1 Candidatus Magnetaquicoccus inordinatus
TGCAAAGGTGCCGGGAGTGTCCGAGAAAGTGCTTACGCGCAACGGCCATTTGTATCATTCACGCTGAACCAGCACACTCCCTGCTGTTGGGTGCAAGCTGTTCGGCCCATACCTATCCCTACATCGAGGTCAAAAACAGCAGCGCCAAGGTGGAGCATGAAGCCACCACATCGCGCATCAGTGAAGAGCAGATGTTCTATTGCCGACAGCGGGGCCTGAGCAGCGAGCAGGCAGTCGCATTGATCGTCAACGGATTTTCTCAGGAGGTCTTGCGTGAGTTGCCCATGGAATTTTCTGTGGAGGCGCGCAAACTCCTTGAGGTCAACCTGGAAGGATGTGTGGGATGAAGATGCTGCAAATAAATGATCTGCATGTCTCCGTGCTGCACAAACCCATCTTGTGCGGAGTGGAACTGACAATAAAGGCTGGGGAGATCCACGCCATTATGGGTCCAAATGGTTCCGGCAAAAGTACCCTGGCCAATATTTTGGCTGGTCGGGAGGGTTACCAGGTCACCGGCGGCAAGCTTCTCTTCCAAGGAGACAATCTGCTTGGGATGGCGCCAGAAGAGAGATCCAGAGCAGGCATCTTTCTCTCTTTTCAAAATCCGGTGGAGATTCCAGGAGTGAGCAATGCCCGTCTGCTGAAAGAGGCTTTTAACGCCCACCAACGCCATCAGCAATTGCCAGAAATGGATGCCCTGCGCTTTCGCGACTATCTGCAATCGCGAAGCCAACAGCTTGGGCTGCCTGCCGACTGGTTGCTGAGAGCCGTCAATGTCGGTTTTTCCGGTGGCGAAAAAAAACGCAATGAACTGCTGCAAATGATGGTTCTTGCCCCACGCCTGGCAATCCTGGATGAGCTTGACTCTGGACTGGATATTGATGCCTTGGCGGTGGTGGCCGCCGGAATCAACGCTTTGCGCGATGGACAACGCTGCATGCTCTTGATCACTCACTATTCCCGTTTGCTGCAACAGGTGGTCCCGGACCACATCCATGTGCTGATCGATGGTCGCATCGTCCTCTCGGCTGGAGCAGAGTTGGCGGTTCTCCTCGAAGAACGAGGATATGGATGGCTGTCGGAGAGGGTACAATGAATAACAGCCTGCAAACCTATCAATCACAATGGAACGAGCGTCTGCCTGCACTGCCCGGTTGCAAACTCTTGTCATGGCGCGCTGCCCGGCAAAAATCCATGGAGCGTCTGCTGCAGATAGGCTTGCCGACGCAAAAAATGGAAACCTGGAAATATACATCGGGAAAGCTTCTCTCGCAGAGGGGGTATACACTTCCCGATCCCGCCTGTCTGGGCCTGGATCCAGAGGATCTCTCCCCCTATCTGCTCGAGCAGCAGGAGAGCAATCGCCTGGTATTTGTCAATGGCCTTGTGGCACCTTTCTTGTCCAAACTGCACGATTTGCCGCCTGGCGTCCGCGTGGAAAGTCTGGCAAAGGTGGTCAACAACGCTCCAGATGAGTGGGAACCCTACCTGGAACAGTTTCTTACCGGCCCTGATCAAGGTTTTTCCGAGTTGAATCATGCCTTGTGGGCAGATGGGGCCTTTGTCTATCTCCCAGAGGGCAGCCGTCTGGAAAAACCTTTGCAACTGCTCTTTCTCACCACAACATCCCAAAACCCGATGATGACGCTGCCCTGGAATCTGATCATCGCCGGTGGCAATTCCCAGGCGGTATTGGTGGAGAGTTATGCCACCTTGGGGCAGGCCATTCATTTTACCAACAGTTATACCTCCCTGGTTTTGGGAGACAAGGCACAGATGCGCCATCTGCTTCTGCTGGGTGAATCTCCCTTTGCCCATCATGTGGGAACACTACAATGCACACAGACAATGGGCAGCCGTTTGCATTCCCAGTTGTTCTCCATCGGCGGAAAAATCACCCGCCAGGATCTGCACGTGACACTGGCCGGGACAGAGGCGGAATGTTCTCTGGATGGCCTGTTTTTCGCCAAGGGCGAGCAACACATGGACTTTCACAGCGCCATTCATCACACCCATTCCACCACCCGCTCGCAACAGTTGTACAAAGGGATTTTGGACGAACAGGCACGCGGCATATTCAATGGCCTGGTCCATGTTCCGTCAGGGGTAGAGCAGACCCAATCGCAACAGACAACTGCCAATCTGCTGTTGTCCGACCGAGCAGAGATCGATGCCAAACCGCAACTGGAGATCAACAGCAATGCCGTACAATGCAGTCATGGGGCAACTGTGGGCAGCCTGGATCCCGAAGCGCTGTTTTATTTGCAGAGCCGAGGCATAGATTTCGCCACAGCCCGCACACTGCTGATCCATGGCTTTGCCGAAGAGCTGTTGCAACGCTTCTCACCAGCTTCTGTCAGGGAATGGATTGAACGAAGCTTTCATTTTGGAGGAGTGCACGCATGAAAATCGACCGCGATCTGTATGAGGATACCATTCTTGATCATAACAGAAACCCATTCCATTACATGTTTTTACCACAAAACAGCAACCATAAGGCTTACGGATTCAATCCCCTTTGCGGTGACGAATTTACCATCAATTTGCGCATCGCCGATGGAGTGATTCAGGAAGCGGGCTTTGAAGGGGTGGGTTGTGCCATTTCAGTCGCTTCCACCTCCATGATGATCGAGGTGTTGGAAGGGTTGAACATGATGGAGGCGACAGCGCTGGCACAACGCATGATGGCCTTTTTTCATGGTGAGGTCACCTCCTCCCATGATGCGGAGCTGCCGCCGGGTCAATTGGCTTTGCTGGGGGGAGTTTTTGACCATCCAGAGCGGATCAAATGTGCCAACCTTGCCTGGTTTATCCTGCACGCAGCCTTGCAAAAAGAGAGCAATACCGTTTGCACCGAATAGGGAGAGTCACATGGAGAGGATCGAACAACTCAGGCAGGATGTCATCGCAGCCTTGTGTACCATTGAGGATCCAGAGATTCCCATCAACATTTATGATCTGGGACTGGTCTACCACCTGGAGATTACCCCTGATGGCATGGTGACTGTGCGCATGACCTTGACGACACCAGGATGTTCGGTCGCGCAATCCTTTCCAGAGGCAATCGAAATGTGCGTGGCCCGCGTGCCCGGTGTCCAGGGAGTTCATGTCGAGGTGGTCTGGGAACCGCAATGGAGCAGAGAGATGATGAGCGAAAAGGGACTGTGGCAAATGGAGCTATTATAACCCGGCAACAACCGCCAACAAGGAAAAACAGCATGAATGAGTGGACAGATGTGGCATCGGTGACCGATATTCGGCCTGGCACCTGTCAGGCGTTTGTAGCGGCTGGAGTGGCTGTAGTCGTTTTCAATCTGGAGGGCCATTTTTTCTGCCTGGAGGATTGTTGCAGCCACGACGGCGCTGAGTTGTCCAGTGGTGAGATGGACAGTGGCGAAATCATCTGTCCCCGGCATGGGGCCCGCTTTGACATCAGAACGGGAGCTGTATGCACCCCTCCGGCCTATGAGAATATTCAAGTGGTTCCGGTTCGCAGCAACAATGGAATGGTACAGATAAAACAATAAGCAGAAAAACACCCTATCATCGCTTTAAGCCAACAGGAGAAAACCGACCATGGAGAGCATCGAGCAGAATTCCCACCCCGTCACCCATTCCTGGAATGTCACAGGTTTGGCAGATCTGGAAGCACGCCATCTGCTGACCGCATGGCTGATGAACAATCATGACATACTGGATTTTGTGCTGGATGGCACACACAATACCGTCAAGATCACCTATGATATGTTGCAGGTAAGCTCCGAACAGATCGAAGCGGCGCTGCTTGCCAGTCATCTCACTCTCCACACCAGCTTTTTTTCTGCTGTACAGCGCTATATGATCCACTTCACTGAACAAAACCAACTGGACAATCTGCAATATATCCCGCGCTGGTCGCGCGGTCTGTGTGACATGGAAAAAGCTGCAGAGCGCTCTCCGCCATGCTGCTCTGCCGAAAAGAGACAAAAGCAAAGCTGTTACAGCGCCAACGGCGAACATGCCAGCAAAGGGGGCATACTCCCTCTCTAGCAAAATCTACACAGAGCCTCCTCAATTGCTATCGCGCATCTTTTGCAAATAGCCCTCCGAACGGCACTCCCGACACATGCCATCCCGCGCCAGACAGAGTGCGCAGATGGTCTGCAGACCCTTACAGGAGGGACATTTTTCCAGGTCTACTGAACTGCCGCAATTCAGACAGGTGGAAGAGTTGACAATCATTGGTGCAAAAAAATGAATTGTTTCCTGATTGCAAAAGGCAATTGCAATACAATATTTATCAATACTGTATTTGCCAGCGCGCATGACCCTCCCAGGAAATATGGAAGTTACCCCTTTGTAATCGACGATTATTTCCCCCTCTTCATTTTCACTGACCGGGTTTCGATGCTCTGAAATCAACAACAACGACTTTTCGCTTATATTTTTTGCTGTGCCGCTACAGGAGATCCCTGATTTGGAGACAAAGCGAATGGTACGCTCCAAGGAGACGCGGGGCTTTTCCCGTTTCTCACTAAATTTTTTGATAAATTCAAACAAGTTGTGGCTCCTCTGTTGGCTGAACAGTTGTTGACACTGCTGCATCCGTCTATCAGTTTCAGAAATGAGCGGCACGATTGCGCCATCCCACGAAAAAAATTTGTATACCCCTACTGCATTTGCGGTCACTCCCTACTCTACCACCAGCAACCAAAAATTCCCAAGCCACAAATACAGAAACGCCTCCTCACCTACCAAAAACATCCCCTCGTCCAAACCTTGGAAGGAATTTTCTGTGCCCTCCGCTTCTCTAACCTCCACCCTATCAACCACCTGGCGATATACTCATCAAGCCCGTCTGTCATAGAATTATATGCCTCCTGCATTCTGCCAATGAATGGAATGGCGCAAATAAATTACCATTTGCAAAGAATGTGTACTGGCCTACCTTTTTTCATTTTACAGAATTTGCTACATCTGATAGGATCCTGTTTGCTTGTTTTGCTAATTTGTTTTGCAAGTATGGCAAATACTGGCATCATGGACAGGGAAGCTCCTGGGCCCTGTTTGCCCTGCGTGTAGCTTCAGAAGTGTGGGTTGGGACAATGCTGCGGTAAAAAAAACAGAGTGACACCCAGGCGGCATGTGTCCATTGCCTATGACCAGACAAACTGCTGCAGCTTACGGCCAAACAACTGTCCCGCACAGGCAATTAAGAATTGTGAAGCGCTAACTGCCTTTTGCTGCCTTGCAAATGTGCCTTGCAGGAGAGATGACCGAGCAATTTTTGGGGAAAAATTATGGTCAACCCACTGTCCGCAACCTCCTCCGCAAGCTCTCCCACGCTGGTTGGAATCGGTGCCTCTTCGGGAGGGATCAGTGCACTCAAGCGTCTTATCTGCGCCATTCCGCTCGATAGTGGCCTGATCTTTGTCATCCTGCAACACCTGGATCCCACCCGAAAAAGCGCAATGGTGGAGATTGCCAGCCATTGGACCTCGCTGCCGGTGGAACTGGTGCATGACGGCCTCATCCCCTCGGCCAATCATATCTATCTGGTGCCCTCCGGCCATCTGCTCAGCATGATCGGCACCACCTTCCATTTGACCCCACTACCCTCCTTTTTGCGCCACCCCGCCCCCATCGACAACATGTTCCTCTCTCTGGCCGAAAATTTGGGCAGCAACTGTGCCGGAGTGGTGCTTTCTGGAACCGGACAGGATGGCTCCAAAGGTCTCAAAGCCATTCGCGACCTGGGTGGTTTTGCCGTGGTGCAGGAGCCAAGCAGCTCTGAATTTGCAAGCATGCCCCAAGCCGCTCTGGATATGGCAGGTGCCGATCTGCTCCTCCCCCCCGAAGAGATTCCCCTGGCCTTGATCCAGAGGTTGCGTCGGCAGGATACACCATCGGCCTCCCGCAATCCGCTTGCCGACAGCACAGAGCTGCTGCTGACCGAGATCCTGGAACTGATCTCCCGCCTCAAAGGGAGTCCTTTGCTCGGCTACAAAAAAACCACCCTGCTGCGCCGGGTGCAACGGCGCAGTGCCCTGCGCGCGCTCCCCTCCCTGGCCGACTATCTTGCCATCCTCCGGGAGGAGGAAAAAGAGCTGGAGCTGCTGCTCAAGGATCTGCTCATCGGTGTAACCCACTTTTTCCGCGATCCGGATGCCTATCAGATTCTGCAGCAACAGGTTGTGCCCCGACTGTTTGCCAACAAAGAGGAGACACAGCCGCTTCGCGTCTGGGTGGCAGGCTGCTCCAGTGGCGAAGAAGCCTACTCCATCGCCATGCTGCTGTTGGAATATCGCATCCTAAACAATCGAACAAATCCGATCCAGATTTTTGCCACCGATCTGGACGAACAGGCCCTCGACGGAGCCCGCAGCGGCAGCTTCGAGGAAAGCATCCGGGCGGATGTCAGTCTGGAACGGCTGGAGCGCTTTTTTATCCGCCAGGGCAATATCTTTCGGGTCAAAAAACAGCTTCGGGAGTGCATCGTCTTTGCCCTGCACAATCTGTTGAGCGATCCACCCTTTTCGCGAATCGATCTGATTGTCTGTCGCAATGTGCTGATTTATATGGAAGCAGAGGCACAGAAAAGGCTTCTTTCTGTGTTCCGCTTTGTTCTCAACGAGCAGGGCTGTCTCTTTTTGGGCAGCTCCGAATCTCTGGGGGAGCATGGTGCGAGCTTTGAGCCCCTGGCAAAAAACTGGCGCATTTTTATTCATCAAGGCAAGCCCCTCAACAAAAGAGAGTTGCCAATTCCGAGCGGCAATCCCCTCTCCCGTTTGGCTACGGCACTCTCACCACCACTGCCGGCATCGGTGGGACTAGGCAAACTGTGTCGCACCATTCTGGAAAACCATGGCCCGGCTACCGTCCTGATCAGCCAGACCGGCGAGGTTCTCTATACCACTGGCAATACGCATGAATTTTTTATCATGACCAGCGGGGAACCGCGCTACGACATCCTCTCCCTGATTCGGCCCCATCTGCGTAGTCCGCTGCGCATGGTCATGGGCAAGGCATCGCTCAATAAAAGCGCTGCCACCCTGCTCAACCATGCCGGCAATAGCGAATCGCCGGTACGTATCACCGTCACCCCTATCGTGGAGCCCTCCAGCAGCCAACTCTTTCTGGTAACACTCTGCCGCGAACCAAGCGATTCTCCGCCGCTGACAGAAAAGAAGGGTGAACGTTTTCTGGTCCAGCAACTGGAACAGGAGCTGCAAGCCACCCGCGACGATCTGCAACGCACCATTGAGCAACTGCAGGGCAGAAACGAAGAGCTGACGGCCTACAACGAAGAGGTGATGGCCATGAATGAAGAGTTGC
>NZ_RXIU01000018.1:0-8293 GCF_004217665.1 Candidatus Magnetaquicoccus inordinatus
CAAACAGTTGCTCCAACAGGTTCAATCAGTCATCGAGGGCATGATGGCAGAGATCTCTCCCTCGACATACTCCGCCCCCGATACCGCCTCTTCCGGCCAACAGTTGGCCAAATGAACCATTTCGACCACCGATAGGGTTTCACCACGACGCTGCGGATCGATTCCGCTCTTCTGCAACCACTGCAGCGGCTGTTCGGTCAACACCTTGAGAGCATTCAACAAAGTTTTGCGGCGCTGCCCAAATGCGGCTTTGACAGTTTGCTGAAACTGATAATAATTGCCCACCTCAGCCAGAGGTGTGCTGCGCCTGTGCAAACGAATCACTGCCGAATCGACTTTGGGAATCGGATAAAAGGCTGTCGGCGGCACAGAGAGCAGTGGCGTCACCTCCATCCACAACTGGGTATGCACGGAGAGTGTGCCATAGGCTTTGCTCCCAGGGGCTGCGGCAATGCGCTCTGCCACCTCCTTTTGAAACATCAAAACCATGCTCTGGATAGCATCACCTTGTTGCAACAGATGGAAAAGCATGGGTGAGCTGATATGGTAGGGCAGATTGGCGACAATGATCAAAGGCGCCGCCAAAGCTTCCGCCCGTTCGCGAAAGGAAAAGCGCAGGGCATCGGTATGGATGATCTCCAAATTGCCCAACCCCTGACAACGCGAGCGCAACACCGGCAACAGTGAGGCATCCTGTTCCAGCACGGTCAACTCTTTGACCGCAGAGAGCAGCGGCACTGTCAGACTGCCCACCCCTGGACCAATCTCCAAAAAATGGCCTGGAGAGCCGCTCAGAGCGGCCGCGACAATTGCCTGGGCAATCTCCTCATCGTGGAGAAAATTTTGTCCCAAACCTTTTTTGGGACGCAGACCATGACGTTTGAGCAGTTGGAGCAGCGACATCTCATGACTCCTTGGTCAAGGCGAGAACAAGAATCTGTGCCAGTGGCCAGAGAAGGGGCAGCACCAGCAAGCCAATTCCCCAATCACTCACAAAAGTGATGGCGAGCGCAGAGAGCCAACAGAGCGCCAGGCGCCAAGCTGCTCCCTCTCCGAGGCGTTGCTGGGCCAGTGCACGCCGGGGCGTGGGCAGACCGGGCCACCACCAGAGCGGCAAGAGATGGGCCAGTGCACCACTGAGCAGAGGAAGCAAAAAGAGGGCAAAGAAGAGTGGCAAGGCCACTTGCCCCTCTTGCCAGAGGGTACTGGCCAGGGTAACCGCAAATCCACCTACCGCCCCCAAAAGCAGCAGTGGGCTGGAGTTGCCGCTTACAAGAGGCCGCCAGTGGCCTTGCAGCGGTAGCAGCATGCGGACCAACAGCCAGAACCAGATGGCAACCCCGGCAGCGGAAAGGGGGATTCCCCATGCTCCGCCCAACACCAACAACAGGGTAGCCAGCAGCGCATAGGGAAGATCCTGGTGCAAGCGTTGTCCTGCTTTGGGATCGGGATAGGCACCGACGGTAGGCAGTAAAACCTGCAGAGTACCGATGGCACTTAAGCCTACAAAACCAAAGAGATTCAAATGGCGATGCAGGGAGCGCCAGAGCAACCATTGTTCGGGCCAAACAGCGATCAAAGCGATCAAAAGCAGTGCGGCCATGAAGAGCAGCAGAGCTGCCTGATACCAACGCAAACCCGGATGCGGCCCCCCCAAAGCGCGGCGCGCCTGCTGCCACATCCAATAGAAGAGCAGCGCTGTACTGAGCAGAGCCAAGGGAATGGCCAGAGCCAGCAACCACGGCCACTGCCACAGCGCAGCCACTGCCAAAAGCGCGGCCACCAGTGCCAGGAGTGGCAGAGTGTGCAGCCATGGAGCAGGGCTGGCGCTGCGGGTGAGTACCGGAGTAAAATAGATCATGGCAGCAAAGAGCAGCGGCAAAACACCCACAGCCAGCAGCAGATGCAGCATGAAAGCGGTGGCAAGAGGGTGTGGTTGCGTGGCAAACAACAGAAAAAGCGCCAGGAGAGTTATGCCATAGCGAGCTGGTGTGAGGGAGAAGAGATTGCTCACTGCTTTAACCGGTCGGGAAGGATAGAGGGCGGCGGATGGATAAAATTTATCATTTCAAAGAGCTGATGCCCATATCCGATTTGGTGCAACGGGTGGCTGGAAAGCTGCTTGAGCATCCACGCAGCAAAGGGATGCAGCTCTATCGGCAGTGGTATCGTGCGGTAGGCAGCACCATTGCCGACCACTCTGAACCGGCGCATCTGGCCAATGGGGTGTTGACGATTCGGGTGGACAGTCCAGTCTGGCATCAGCAGCTCCATCTGATCAAGGCTGAGCTGTTGGCCAAACTGCAACCGTTGCTCCCCGATAAAGAGATCCGTGATCTGCGTTTTCGTCAGGAGACGCTCCGCATGCGTCAGACGCGCCCCCCCGCGGCAACTCAGCCGCCGGTGCCCTTTCCAGAGCCCCATCCGAGTGATTTGCAGAGGGCAGAGCAGTGGTTGCAAGAGGTAGCTGACCCCGAACTGCGTGCTGTACTCTTCCGTTTGCTTTTGACATACCTGACCTTAAAACGCAATGGTCAGGATCCGTTCAGCCAGGGCAATCGCAATTAAACAAACAAAAAAATTATTATGGAGGTCCAGGAGGAGATTATCTCCTCCTGGCAGGTGCAGGACAGCGTCCTGCGTCTATGCGGCGTTTCACCAGAAGCGAATGCGAAGCATTCGCGCACGCCGCAGCAATCTGTGCCCCGCAGGGGCACGCTTTGGGAGGGCGGACGCCCGACTTGCACAGTTCAGAAGTGTGGCAACGGTGTGGAAAGAGCAAATGCGCTTGCTCTGCCCGCTCAGCCGATCCAACTCAACACAAACTCTTTGACCGCATGGGCAGTCGGATAGCGGCTGCGCTCGGCTGGCACATGAAACAGTGCCGCTTGCTGACGACCGAACCAGAAGGAGTCAAAACGGCCACACTCCCCCTGACAATTGCCCTCTTTGAGAAAGCAGTCGTAATAAATATCCACCCTTTTTTCCAACACGATCTGCGGCTGCAGATGCTCAGGAAAAAGAAAAGGCTCTCCCTTCTGCTGCCACTCTTTGCTGTAGCGCAACAAGCGCTCTTCACGAAAGGCTGGCTGACCCTTTTCATCGGCGGCTATGGTAAAGGTATAGCACAGTAAAAAGGCAGCCTGATCGGCACGTAAACCTGCACCATCCAGCCACAAGGTGGCTGTTATCCTCTCCTCCGCCTCGACCGTCACAACAAGCTCTTGATGCGCACCGGTCATGCGTCTGCAAGCCTCCTGTGGTCCCCACTGCAGACAGGCACGGACAAAAGCCATCCTGCTGCGCAGTGCATTGGCCTGAGAATCAAGCTCCTTTGCCAGAACATTTTTACCTGAAGTGGGCAACAACCAGTGCGACTGGAGGCTTGTATCTTGCCAATGCAGGCCAACCAATACCGCTTGCGCTTGCCATTTACTTGACGTTTGCATCAGGAAACCACTCCTTGAGCAGGATGACGATCCTTTTGAAGCTCTCACTCTTTTGCCAGGCTCTCAGACTGGCAATACCGGCAATCTTCCGATAATCCTCCGGCCGTGGATTGTGGTTTCGTTTGCGCTGCAGACAATAGAAAAAAAGCTCCTTTGGGTAGCGCTTCCGGCAATCCACTACCTCCATCTCTTTTTTGGCTGCAAACTGCTGCTGCCACTCTTGCAACAGGGGTTCATCTACCTGCAGATGCTTACCAATCGCCTCTGGATTGTGCCACAACCACTCCTCCAGCTCTGGAACAAGCACCTGGGCCAGATAATGACCAGACCAACTCTCATTTTCCATCTTTGCGGATATGTGCTGCTGCACCTGAGCAGCAGGCTCTTGCTCTTTACCCGATCCATGATGGTCCCAGATAAGCATAACCTTGGCAAACTGCCCCTTGCGCAGTTTGAGCAGCGCCGGTCCCTCCTTGACAACCCCCGCATCCCGTCCCACATAGCGTTCCACTTCTACATCGACCTTGCGTATTCCGAGTGACTGGTGACGCTGCAAAACCCTCCGCAACACCGCCTCAGCATCGGCATCAGCGGTCATCACATAGAGATCCCTCATCCCAGGATACCGGAGGCAAAAATGGTGGCCAGATCTGGCGTACCATCCCATTGCTGCAAAATGGGATGTTGGGATCCGGGAATAACTTGCGTCCCTTCAGGACCGGATGAAAAACAGAGCAATTGGGCGGGATCCACATGTTGCACCACCAGAGGGGAGTGCGTACTGAGAAAAACCTGTGCCTGCGGCACCGTAGACAAAGCACGCACGATAATTTCCAATGCCCTGGGATGCACACCATTTTCCGGCTCTTCAATCATATAGATTGCCGCAGAGGGCGGCAAAAAGGCCAGCAGAGTCAGAGCCAGCATGCGCAACGTGCCATCGCTCAATAACCAGGAGGGACACTCCAAACCATCCTCATATTTCAGGATCAAATATTCGGCATTATCGGCCTCGCGACGATCCCACCCAATTGCCGCCAAACCAGGCAGGGCATATTGCAGATGATGAACCCACTCCTTGATGATCGGGGTCTGTTTGAAGCGGGTGCGTTTGTTCGGAGAGCGTTGATTATCCCCACGCAATCTGCCCACCACCCGCGCCAGATTGCTGCCGTTGCGTTCTAGCACAGTCCCGGCAAGAGCTGAACATGGCCAACGCATGGCAGAGCTGTCAAGTTGGAGATAACAAAATATATATGAAAGAAAGTTTTTACCGTCTTCGCCCATTCCAGCAGGAATATTTACAAAATAATTACTATAAACACCTTTTTCTGTGTCATTACAAATAAAAACTGAAAATTTAATATCTTCTTTTCCCTCTAAATTTTCAAAATAAAATTGACTATCAATAACAAGAGAGAATTCAATATTTCCACCTCTACGCAAAAAAGTAAGATCATCTAAAACAGTACCAGTCCGTTTTTCAACGGCCTTCCTTAGTCCTATCTCAAAAAAATCCCGCACAAATTCCAACGCATCCAAAAAAGTTGATTTGCCACTGCCGTTCGGACCAACCAAAAGATGAAATTGTCCCAACTCCAGGTCAATCTCTTTTATAGAGCGATAGTTGCGAATAATGATCCGTTTGATCATGCAAACTCTCCGCAAGCTTTCACAGGCTGGCCACCTCCACACTCCGAGCGCAATTGCCCACAGGCGGCGGCGATGTCGGCACCACGACTGTCACGAATTACGGTGACAATCTTGGCCTGACAGATAATCTCTTGAAAACGCAAGGTATCCTCGCGTGCCGTGGGCTCGTAGGGCGAACCCGGCCAGGGATTGAAGGTAATCAGATTGACCTTGGAAGGGATGTCACCGATAAATTGCACCAGTTCGCGGGCATCCTGCAGCGAATCGTTGACCCCTTTGAGCAGCAGATATTCCCAGGTAATGGCCCGACCATGTTTGAGCGGAAAGGCACGGATGGCCTCGCGCAGAGCGGCCAGATCATATTTGCGATTGAGCGGAATCAAACGATCACGTACCGCATCGCGCACACTGTGCAGAGAGATGGCCATATTGATGCCCAGATCCCAACCCACCTGCACCAGCCTGGGCACCACTCCAGCGGTTGAAAGGGTGATCTTGCGGGTACCTATCGCCAAACCAGTGCCATTGAGCAGAATGCGTACCGCCTTGACTACAGCATCATAATTATAAAGCGGCTCCCCCATCCCCATCAGCACCACATTGGTCACCTTCAAACCTCTGGCAGCCAGCTCGGCACGGGCAAAGGTCACCTGCTCGACAATCTCTCCCGCCTCCAGATTGCGCAACAACGGTTGGGTTCCGGTGTGACAAAAAGTGCAGGAAAGCGTACACCCCACTTGTGAAGAGACACACAAGGTACCGCGTTCTATGTCGGGAATATAGACCGTCTCAATCTGCGCCCCATCCTGCAAACCCAGCAACCATTTTTCCGTGCCATCCACAGAGAGGCGGTGGGTCAACACCTGTGGCATCAAGGGCAGACTCACCTCCAGCAGACGGTGGCGCACCGCTGCCGGCACATCACTCATCTCCTCCACAGAGCGCGCCAGTTTGACATACAACCAGGACCAAATCTGCTTGGCTCGAAAAGGACGTTCTCCCCATTCCGTCAGCAGAGTGTTCCACTCCTCCCAACTCAAACTGGTCAAGCGCAATCGCTGCATGGATCACTCAATCATTCTCAAAACATAATTATTCAGGTTCGTGCTGGCTTGCCAGCTCTACCCCCATGGGGATGCTGTGCGCATTGGCGCAAAAATGCGCGCCAATGCGCACAGCTTGCTTCCATGAGGCGCTTAAGCCGACGCAAAGAGCGCGTCGGCTCAGTTTGAAAAGCGCGCCAAAGGCAAAATATTAAAAGCAAAATCCCAGGGATTCCATCCCTGGACCCGGCCAGGGAGGTGCCCTCCCTGGACCCGCAGTTGTTTTGGGTGGTGAATAATTACCTCAAAACATCAATCCAGATTATCCAGGGGGCTGCAGCCAGCGCAAGCAGCCCCCCAGACACTTTTCCCTCATCAAAAACGGGCGTGCAGATCCATACCAGCAAAGAAAAAGGCAATCTCTTGCGCCGCCGTCTCCGGGGCATCGGAACCATGCACAGCATTGGCTTCGATGCTGGTGGCAAAATCGGCCCGAATGGTCCCAGGATCTGCTTTGGCTGGATTGGTCGCCCCCATCAACTCACGATTGCGGGTGATGGCACTTTCGCCCTCCAACACCTGCACCACAATCGGCCCAGAACTCATATATTTGACCAGATCCTCATAGAAAGGCTTGCCACGATGCACCGCATAAAAATTGCCTGCCTGCACCGCCGACAAGTGCATCATCCGACAAGCCGCAATCTTTAAGCCCGCCGCCTCAAAACGGGCATAGATCTGACCGATCACATTTTTGGCTACCGCATCGGGTTTGATGATGGAGAGGGTCCGTTCAACCGCCATGTCTTACTCCTTTTTTAACTGTGGATAACTCTGTGGATAAAATGGTGACTTTCGGCGCAAAGCGCTGCGCAACTCTCATCTGCGTAAGCGAAATTAAAGTAAGATAGCCGGTGGATAAACCTGTGGCTAACTGTAAATAACTTGATCTTTACGCGCCCAGCATTTATAGTCCTGCTCGGGTAAACACCTGTGCCTGAATTGACAGTATAAACCTATTTTTCCAGAGAGAGAACCCCGCCATGCGCTTTCTGCAACACCGCACTATCCGCCGGTTTGCCATTCTGCTCGGCCTGTCCGCTCTGTTGTCTGCCCCTGCCACCAGTCAGGCCGCCATCTGGTATTCGGGTGAATTTTCTGCCGACATTATCATCAATGATCCGCGAACTCCAGAGAGCAAAGCGCGTGGCAGCTTCCATGTCGGCAAAGATCGTTTTCGTGCCGAAGGGGTGCACCAAGGCAAGCAAAAGGTGATGATCGTTCTGCCGCAAGAGCATAAAGTCTGGATGCTGCATCCCGAAGAAAAAACCTTCTACGCCGGAGCGGGCAATGCACCCATTCCTCCCAAACCGGATATTGAACGGCTGCCCGGCGATAAAGATGGCCCCTGCAAGCAGGAAAGAGGCATCACCTGCAGCAAGTTGGGTAACGAAAAGCTCAATGGCGTCGATACCGAAAAATGGGAGATCACTATCACTCCTCCTCCCCCACCTCCCGGTCAACCTGTCGCCAAAGCGCCGGAAAAGCAAAAAGTGCTGCTGTGGACCGATCCACAACGCCGGATCATCATTCGCCAACAGCCTGATGTGGGTCCGGCCATGGAGCGGGTCTTGGTCGCAACAGAGAAGGTCAATGGACGCGATACCGAAAAATGGAACGTCTCCATGAGCTATCAGGGCAAATCGCAAGGCTATATTCGCTGGGTGGACAGCAGTTTGCGTGTACCCGTGCGTGAAGAGGAAAATGGTCAGGTGTTGATCGAACTGGTCAATATCCAGGAAAAGGCACAACCCGCCTCCCTGTTTGAGATTCCCAAGGAGTATAAAGAGGTGGCCGTTCCTCCTCTCCCCATGTCACAGATTCCCGGCAGTGGCGAAATGGGACACCCACAAGTCGATGAGCGCTCAGCACCCACCGCGCAACCCGGTAAAATGCAATATCGTTGATTGCCTGGTTGCAAACAGTTTTACCATCCAGGTTGCAAACAGGTTCGTTGTTCAGGAGAGTCGCATGGCAGGACATAGCAAGTGGGCCAATATCAAAATCCGTAAAGGGGCCCAAGACGCCAAACGTGGCAAGATCTTTACCAAATTGATTCGTGAAATCACCACTGCCGCCCGCATGGGT
>NZ_RXIU01000018.1:9180-26553 GCF_004217665.1 Candidatus Magnetaquicoccus inordinatus
GCCCGTGGGGTAGCCATCGCCGCTGCCAATCAATATGGCGTGCCCATTCACGAATATACCGCGTTGCAAATCAAAAAAGCGGTGGTTGGCTACGGCAGAGCAGAAAAACAGCAAATGCAGGAGATGGTACGCATTATTCTTGGCATGGCCAAGCCTGCCGCCCAGGATGCTGCCGATGCTTTGGGCGTGGCCATCTGCCATATCAATCATCTGCCCCCCGCACGCTCGATACCCCCTCACCCCTCCACTACCGGTATGAAAACATGATCGCCCAACTGCGTGGCACCCTGGTGGATAAACAGGCTGACCAGATCATTCTCGATGTGGGGGGAGTTGGTTATCGCCTCTTTATTGCCCTCTCTACCTATGAAAAATTGCCGGATCTGGGCAGCACGGTACAATTGCTGACTGTCACCTATGTTCGCGAAGATGCCCTGCATCTCTATGGCTTTGCCAGCCAGGAAGAGAAAACTCTATTTCTTTTGCTCAATAATGTCAGCGGCATAGGCACCCGTTTGGCCATCTCCTCGCTTTCGGCTCTCAGCAGTCACACTTTGGTGCAGGCGATACGTAACGAAGATCTCAACACCTTGTGTCTGATTCCGGGCGTGGGACGCAAAACAGCACAACGTCTGGTCATCGAACTGAAGGATCGCCTGCCACCGCAACTGCTGTTTGCACAAACCAGCCCGGCAACCGACAGTGCAAGCGCCACGACAACCTCTGGGAGTGCAGATGCTGCAGAAAACAGGATGCAAATGGAGTTAATCTCCGCTTTGATCAATCTGGGCTATAAACGTCAAGAGGTGGAACGAGTGGTGGGCCAACTGTTGCGACAAACACCCTCCACCACACTCAGTGACGGCTTGCGGGCATCCTTGAAACTTCTTGCCCGTCCGGTGAGCGAATGAATGCCCAGGATTTTTCCGCACGCCTGCTCAGCCCAGAAGAGCTCTCAGGTGATCCACTGAGCGATCCGGCTCTGCGTCCCAAACAGTTGGCCGATTTTGTCGGGCAAGGTAAACTGAAAGCCAATCTGATGGTCTTTCTCCAGGCCGCAAAAAATCGCGGTGATGCCATGGATCATCTGTTGCTGCATGGGCCGCCAGGATTGGGCAAAACCACCCTGGCACGTATCATAGCTTTTGAGTTGGGGGTCGGACTACGCAGCACCTCTGGACCGGTCATCGAAAAGGCTGGAGATCTGGCAGCCTTGTTGACCAACCTGGAACGAGGAGACATCCTCTTTGTCGATGAAATTCATCGCTTAAGCCCCTCGGTTGAGGAGATCCTCTATCCAGCCATGGAGGATTATCAGTTGGATATTTTGATTGGCGAGGGGCCCTCTGCCCGTTCGATCAAAATTGATCTGCCTCCTTTTACCCTGGTCGGGGCCACGACACGCATCGGTATGCTGACCAATCCTCTGCGCGATCGCTTTGGCATTCTGGGACACATGTCCTTTTATCAACCTGCCGAACTGGCCACCATCCTGCGCCGTTCAGCCCGTTTGCTGCGCATGGATCTGGCTCCCTCGGGCGCAGAGGAGATTGCCCACCGCGCCCGTGGTACACCACGCATTGCCAACCGTTTATTAAAACGGGTCCGCGATTTTGCCGAAGTGCTGCAGCAACCGCTCATCGATCACACGGTGGCAGGCAATGCCCTGGAACTGTTGGAAGTGGATCATCGCGGTTTGGATAATATGGATCGTCTTTTTTTGCGCACCATCATCGACAAATTTGCCGGTGGACCGGTTGGACTCGACACCCTGGCCGCTGCCATCAGCGAAACACGCGACACCATCGAAGATGTGATCGAACCCTTTCTGTTGCAAGAAGGCTTTATTGATCGCACCCCTCGCGGACGACGCGCAACCCATTTGGCCTACCGCCATTTGCAACGAGAAGCCAGTTGGCCCAGCCCACAGGAGACATTATTGTAACTGTTTTTTGGCACCCTCAGTCGAGAATTGACATTAACGTGACGAAAAAAACTTTCTTTTGGCCCATTCGGGTCTATTATGATGCGACCGATGCCGCTGGTGTGGTCTATCACAGCCACTATCTGAACTATATGGAACAGGCAAGAACCGAATGGTTACGCCACTTTGGCTTTGAACAGCATCGGCTTTATCGTGAATTAGGCACACTTTTTGCTGTAACCTGGATGGAGGTTCGATTTCTGGCACCGGCTCGCCTGGATGATCGTTTGACGGTCACGGTTACCTTGCAGGAGTGCAAACAGGCCAGCCTGACAGTGCAGCAGAATATTGTACGGGATGAGGAGCAAAGGCAATTGATCGATGCCAAAGTACGCATTGCGGCTCTCAGCAGTCAATTCAAACCAATCCGCCTGCCAGCCGAACTCCTGCAGCAACTGCAGTAAGAAACCGTTTCTCACCCTGATTGTTTGGGGTTAACATTTTTTCAATGGTCTGGTCATGAACGAAACTCTTGGATCACACAATCCCTTGGAACTGGTCGCCCAGGCTGGCCCGGTGGTCAAACTGGTCATGTTGAGCCTGCTGGCTGCTTCCATTTGGTCATGGAAAATCATTATTGAAAAATGGATGCTGTTTCGGCGGGTCACCCGCGAAGCATCTGCTTTTGAAGAGCGTTTTTGGAGTGGTGGCAGTATTGCCAAACTCTATCAGACCGCAGCCCGCGAATGGCCAGACAGCCCGTTGGTCAATGTTTTTACCACCGGATTTCGTGAGTGGAAACGATGGGAAGGCGAGGATGGGGCGCCAGTCCCTTCAGAAACTGGTGATCTGCTGCCCAATATCCGCCGTGCCATGACCGTGGCCCTGAATCGGGAAATGGATAATCTGGGACGTGGCTTGACCTTTTTGGCAACCACCGGTTCCACATCCCCCTTTATCGGTCTGTTTGGTACCGTTTGGGGAATCATGAACTCCTTTCTGGGTCTGGCAGGGGCGAAAAACACCACCTTGACCATGGTTGCTCCGGGTATTGCCGAAGCGTTGATTGCCACCGCCATGGGTCTGGTAGCCGCCATTCCGGCGGTAATCGCCTACAACAAATATGCCACCAACTTGCGCCGCTTCCACCAAAAAATGGATAACTTTGGCGCCGAATTTCTCAATATTCTGGAGCGGCAGAGCGCACGCCGGGCAGGAGGTAAATCCTCATGAGCATGGGGGTCAATTTTAACAGTCAAGGCTCCGAACATGGGGCCATGAGTGACATCAACGTCACCCCGATGGTGGACATCATGTTGGTGTTGCTGGTCATCTTTATGGTGACTGCGCCATTATTGACTCAAGGTGTGGATGTCAATCTGCCCACTACCAATGCCTCTCCCTTGCAGTCGAAACGGGAACCGTTGGTGATTACAGTGGCCCAGGATGGTACCACCTATATTGAAAAAAATCCGCAAACCAGCACGCAACTGATTGAGAAGGTTTCTGAAATTCGCAAAGGGAATCCTGATCTGCCCATTTTTGTCCGGGGTGATCGCAAAACCCCCTATGGGGCAGTGATGATTGTCATGTCGCAACTGCAACAGGCCGGAGTGGACAAAGTCGGCTTGGTTACCGAGCCGCCTGCGCAATAAGGTTATGCAACTCAAACATCAATCTCTGCTTGGCTCAATAGCAATCCATTTGCTGATGTTGGCAATGGCGTTGTTTGCTCCCTTTTCCAAACCAGAAAAGGAGATGACGCCGCCAGTCATGGTCAGCCTGGTGCAACTGCCGCCGAGCAATCTACCCAAGCCCCCTTCGAGCCCGGAACCGGTGCAGGAGAACCTGCCACCGCAAGCGGAGCCGTCAGAAGAGCCACCACCCATTGTGGAACCGGTAAAAATTGCTCCGCCAATTGAACCGGTAAAACCCATTATGCCACCACCGCCGCCGCCCCCGCCGCCGGTAAAATCGCTATTGGAACCGCTGCCAGAGCCAAAACCGATTCATAAACCAGAGCCTAAACCAGAGCCTAAGCCTGAGCCTAAGCCGGAACCCAAACCTGTGCCCAAACCGGAACCTAAGCCTGAGCCCAAGCCGCTACCCAAGCCACCGGAACCCAAACCAGAGCCTAAGCCAGAGCCGAAGCCTGAGCCCAAACCGCTGCCCAAGCCAGAAATTAAACCCGAGCCCAAGCCTGAGCCCAAGCCGCTGCCCAAACCTGAGCCCAAACCAGAGCCGAAGCCTGAGCCCAAGCCTGAGCCCAAGCCAGCACCGAAACCGGAGCCTAAACCTGAGCCTAAGCCAACGCCAAAACCGGAACCCAAGCCTGAGCCCAAACCGGAGGTAAAGCCTGCGCCCAAACCGGAAGCCAAACCTGCGCCTAAACCGGAAACCAAGCCGGAAACCAAGCCATTGGCAAAAGCGGATAGCAAACCGGAAGCAAAAGCGGATAGCAAAGCAAGCGCCAAGGTGGATGATAAAAAAGCGACGGAGCCGGTGAAGAACAAATCGGATACGCCTGATTTTTCATCGCTTTCCGATGCGATTAACAAGCTGCAGCCACCGTCCCAGGCACAGAAGGCTGCCAAAAGCGAAACTGTGGCCCGCGCCGAGCAACCTCCTGCCTCCCGAGGAGCACAGCACAGCTCTGCTGAAGCAAATGAACCACGGGCATCAAACTTGGCTATCAATATGTGGCAGCGCAAGATTCATAGCAAGATTTATGAGAATTGGAGCAAACCAGCAGGCTTACCCAATGAAAGCAATCTGGTCATGACTGTCTCTGTCGAGGTTGCCCCCGATGGCACATTGATGAACCCACGGATTACCCGCTCTTCTGGAAATAATGTCTTTGACCGTTCGGTCATCCGTGCCATCCAGAAAACCGCCATGGTTGACCAGGCTCCCAGTGGATGCCCAGAATGTCGGGAACTGGAACTCCATTTTAAACCCCAATAAACAGGTGATACGGTCACACCAGCACACCCTCAGGTTGCAGAGTGCGTTTACTCTGCAACCTGAAACCAATTGCTTTGCTGCCCAGGATGGCTAGAACAGTGGAACACCCGCGAGGACAATCGACCTCTTCTCCCTTTTCCAACGCTGAAAAATGTACGCAGTGCGGTTACTGCCTACCGGTCTGTCCAACCTATCGCGTGGAAAATAATGAACTGCACTCGCCACGCGGTCGGGTATCGGTGATTCTTGCCCTGCGTTCAGGCAGACTTTCCCCAGAAGAGGCCACTCAGGTTCTCGACCATTGCCTGCTCTGTCAAGCCTGCCATGCAGCCTGTCCGGCAGATGTGCGACCGGGAAAACTGGCTTTGCAACTGCGCGTCAAAGCCCCTCTGCCACCCACAATAATCAGCCGTCTGCTGCATACCATTACCGACCGCCCACAAGCCACAGCCGCTTTTGCGCGCTTGTTGCAATGGTATCAACACTCTGGCCTGCAAAAAGGGATACGGCGCAGCAAACTCCTGCGCTGGCTGCCGAGCTTGGCGCAACTGGAATCCTTGTTACCAGCAGCTCGCCCTGGATATGCTCTGCCCCCCGCTCCGCAGCCAGCTCCTGACAGTCAACAACCGCGCATTGCGCTCCTGGCCGGTTGTATGAACCGACTCTTTTTTCCCTCCGTCGCCACGGCTGCCTGCCATGTGTTGCACAAATGGGGATTTCAGGGAGTACTCCTGGATCAATTTGGTTGTTGTGGCGCCCCCTATCGGGAATCCGGCGACCGTCTGCGCCAGCGCCGTCAAGCACAACGCACTCTCGATCTGCTCGATGCCACTGGACCTTGGCAGGCAGTGGTATGCGACAGCTCTATTTGTGCGGTAGCCCTGCGCAGCACCTTGCGCCTGTTCAGTGGAGATCCTATCTATGGTGACAAGGCTCGACAATGGACAGAGCAGGTCTATACCTTAAGTCAGTTTCTGGCAAACAAACCTGCTCCACACATAAGCAAAAAATTGCCATTTGCCTCCTTGGCCTATCATGACCATTGCCAAGCACGGCAAGGATTGGGCATTATAATGGAACCTAGAACCTTGCTTCGCCCTCTGAGCGAGCAACTGTTGGAGGTGCGGCAGATGCAGTCAACAAGTGCCGATGGTTGTTGCGGTGCCGCCGGAGAGTATCAACTGCGCCATCCGCAACGCAGCCACTCTATCCGCGCTTTCAAGTTGCAGGCAATCCAGTCCAGTGGCGTTGCCCTGCTGACAGGAGAAAACCCAGGCTGTTTAATGCATCTTGCAGCCGGTCTGGAAGAACAAAGATGCAATATTGTAGTGCGCCACTTGGCGGAAATACTCTATGAAGCGTATTGTACGTAACAATCAGTTAAAAAGGGTGTCATCATGAACAGGATGCGTTTGCTCTCCTTTTCCGCTTTTCTCCTAGCCGCCACAATGGCAACAGTAACCTTGTGGCCTGATTCTGCCGAAGCAAAACGAGTCGGTGGTGGTGATTCGGTTGGCAGCCGGGGTACCCGCAGTTTTTCTACTCCCCATACGGCACCGCCTGCGCCCGTAACCAGCTCACCCATGCGGCAGAGCACACCCCAGGCCATGCCTGCTCCAGGCACAGCAGGGGCTCCCAAACCGGCCACCTCAGCACCCAGCGCAGCAACTGCGGTCCCTGGCAAACCTGCAACAGCAGCGACACCTGCAGCCACAGCACCCAGCGCACCCCATGCTCCGCCAGCCATGCCACCACCGGCCATGCCTGCTCCGGCATCCGCTGGTTTTGGCTCCAGTTTGATGAGCGGGATTGCCGGTTTTGCTCTGGGCGGTTTGATCGGTTCTGCACTTTTTGGCGGGCATAGCGCCACTCCACCAGCAACTGGAGTCAGCGAAGGAGCGGTGGGAGCTGCCGGTCATGCGGTCAACAGCGGTGCCATGGCGGGCAGCAGCGGTGGCGGTGGCATCGGTTTGTTGGAAATTTTGTTGATTGGCGGCTTGATCTGGTTTGCCGTGCGCTGGTATCGGCAGAAAAAAGAGCAGGAAGCGTTGGCAACCGCACCTTATGCTGCCCGACAAGGAATGAACGAACCCATGTTTGTGGGCAGCGGTGGCATGGATAGTTCCAGCAACTCCTTTCCGCCCCTCTACGGCAACGATGAGGTAGCGCAGGGCTTGGCAGTCATTGCCAGCATGGATGGCAGTTTTGACCAGAATCGTTTTCTGGAAGGGGCCAAAATGGCCTTTCAGCACATCCAAAGTGCCTGGAGCGACTGGAGTGTAGAGCGTCTGCGGCCATTGTTGACCGATCGGATGTGGACATTGATAGAAACCCAGGCCATGAAGCGCAAAGCGGAAGGCAAACGGGATATTATCGAAAAAATTCGCTTCCAAACCGTGGAGATCACCGAGGCTTGGCAAGAGGCTGGAGATGACTGGATTACCGTCCATTTTCTGGTCGATATGGTCGATTATACCACAGACATTCAGGGCAAAATCCTGGAGGGTGACCCCTCTGTCAGCTCGCAGGTCGAGGAGTTTTGGACCTTTACCCGCCCCATCGGCAGCCGGGAACCAGCATGGTATCTGTCGGCTATTCAACAGCCGGGTGAGGTTGCCAAAAGTGTCATCTGATGCCTTGATTCAACAAGGGTGGGGGGATCTCCCCCACCCTGCTGATAGAAATGCTCTGCCTGCAGTGCGCCTTCTCTCCACGATTCTCCGCTATAAGCAACTGCTGCTCACTGGCTTGCTGCTTTTTGGCCTGCTGGCACTGTTGGCCGGATGTCAGACTGTTCCCGATAAAGAGCTGGTTGTCGAAAAGAAAAAGCGCGAAAAACGTCTGCGCATAGGTGAGCCTACCGCTACCACCAGCCTGGAAATCGTTCCCTGGTCGGAGCTTCCTGATGGCCTCTTTCAGGATCGCGCTCTGCACACCTGGGCTGCCGCGCTGGAACAAAGCGCCATTTATTACCGCCGCTTGCCAGCCAAACAGATCTTTCATTTTGCCACAACAGAGATCACAGCAGCCACTTTAGGCAAAACCTGCTCTGAACTGGCCACAGTTGCCCGCAGTGGCGATATGGAACGACTCAAACGACTTTTGCAGGAGCGTTACCGTTTATATCGTGCGGTCGGCAACAGTGAAGGCGATGTTCTGGTTACCGCTTATTATGAACCTCTTCTGCAAGGCTCTTTGCAACGTTCCAAACGCTATTTTTATCCCATTTATCGCCATCCTGCTGATCTGCAGGAAGATGGCAGCGGCAGTGGACACCGCAAAATTTACCGTCGCGAAAAGGGTAAAATCCTCCCCTATTATGAGCGCAGTCAGATTGATGGTTTTCTCTTTTCCCCACGTCTGCCAGGAAAATTGGCCAACAAGGGGTTGGAACTGGTCTGGGTAGACAGCGCCATCGATGCCTTCTTCTTGCATATTCAAGGTTCTGGAAGAGTGCAACTCGATAACGGACAAATGATGCGCATTGGTTATGCCGGCAGCAATGGCCGTTCCTATGTGGCCATTGGCCGAATCTTGATCGACGAAGGAAAAATAGCCAAAGAGGAGATGACCATGCCGCGCCTACGGCAGTGGCTGCTGGATCATCCCGAGGATCAACAAAGACTCTTCTTTGCCAATCCCTCCTATGTGTTCTTTCAGGAGCTGCAGGGAGATGCTGTAGGCAATATCAACGTCCCACTGACTGCAGAACGCTCCATTGCCACGGATCACCGCCTGTTTCCCAAAGGTGCACCGGGTATTTTGGAAACCACTATCCCCCTGTTGGCTGCCGATGGTAAAACGGTGACCGGTTGGCGTCCCGATGCCCGTTGGATCGTCAATCAGGATACGGGTGGGGCAATTCGTGGTGCCGGAAGAGTCGATCTGTTTGCCGGTTTCGGAGAAAATATTGAATACCGTGCCGGTGTCATGAAACAACCGGACTCGCAACTCTTTTTTATCGCCCCTCTGCAGAACCCCTGAATGGGGGAGAAGTGAGTCGGTTATGCTCAGCAATCGTTATGAATGGCTTATTGGCTTGCGCTATCTGCGCGCCAAACGCACCCAACACTTTATCAGTGTGATCACCTTTCTCTCTATGGGTGGCATTGCTTTGGGCGTCGCCGCACTCATTGTGGTCCTTGCGGTGATGACCGGTTTTCGTGAAACCCTGCAGCAACAAATCCTGGGAGTCACCAGCCATATCACCATCCGCTCCTATGCCGGTGAGGTCAAATATTATCCCACTATTCTTGATATA
Organism: Candidatus Magnetaquicoccus inordinatus; assembly: GCF_004217665.1. GTDB lineage: Bacteria > Pseudomonadota > Magnetococcia > Magnetococcales > Magnetaquicoccaceae > Magnetaquicoccus > Magnetaquicoccus inordinatus. The sequence continues at coordinate 18,330 of NZ_RXIU01000018.1, forward strand.
GTCAGTAAAACACCCGGTGTGGCAGGATCGGCTCCCTTTATTTCTGGTCAGGCGATGATTCAATCGCGCGGACGCGCTTTGGGAATCTCCTTGCGCGGCATCGATCATCAGCGGGAAAAAGAGGTCTCGGATCTGGAAAAAAATATGACCCGTGGCAAATTGGAACAATTGCCGGGATTTGGTATTATTCTGGGCAAAAATCTTGCCACCAATTTAGGGGTGGCATTGGGAGATCCGGTAACGGTGATGGTGGCAACCGCCAATGTCACAGCCATGGGAACCATGCCACGCATGAAACGCTTTACGGTGGTGGGGATGTTCCATTCCGGGATGTATGACTATGATACCTCTCTCGCCTATATCCATCTGCAGGATGCGCAATCCCTCTTGCGCATGAATGAAACGGTAACCGGTATCGAAATCAAAACCCCCGATCCCGATTCCGCCCTCTCCATGCACAAAATTCTCGAACAGCGCTTGGCCCATCTGGAAAATGCCGCCAGTGGCTTTTGGATCCAAAACTGGATGGAGATGAACCACAACTTTTTCCGCGCCTTGAAGCTGGAAAAAGCAACCATGTTTGTGATCCTGTTTCTGGTTGTGGTCGTAGCCGCTTTTAATATTGTCTCCAGCCTGATCATGTCGGTCATGGAAAAATCCCAGGAGATCGCCATTCTCAAAACCATGGGGGCGACCGCTCGCGGAGTGATGACCATCTTTGTCATCAATGGCGGAATCGTTGGTGTCATTGGCACCTTTGCTGGTCTGCTGCTGGGCCTATCCTTGGCCTTTAACCTGGAACCGGCTTTGCAGTTTATTGAACATCTCTTTGCTATCCAGATTCTCTCTGGTGATGTCTATTATATTGATCACCTGCCAGCAAAAGTCGTGGTTTCAGATGTGGTGTGGATTACCAGTGTCAGTCTGGCCATCACCCTTTTGGCTACCCTTTATCCTGCCTGGCGGGCCGCCCGTGTCGATCCCATTGAGGCACTGCGTTATGAATAGAGACACTCTCTCAGGATACTGCAGGATACTGGTGCAACAGTGAATAACTGCAATTTGAGGCACTGCGCTACAAACTCAGGGGCTCTCTCTCCCAGGATACTGGTGCAAAAGTGCACAATGGCATCGCTGCTGCGGGCAAAATGGCTTTGCTGAACCCGATTAGCGCCCCTCGGCATCCTGTACGGCACGTGCGCTATTATTCGCCAAAGATTCATACATTTTGACAGCGATATTGACCTCGCCCAACAAATGCAGATTCATTTGAGCCACCTTCTCCAGTGCAGAGAACAAAGCAGGATCTCTTTTGTCGATGTGCAACGGTTGCAACAAGGGACGATAGCTCTGCCATAAATTGCGAATGCTCCCCAATTGGCTGCGAATGGCCGGTTCACCTGTGGGAAACAATTTAAGACCAGGATTGCCATCCAGCAAACCATCCAGACTGCGTTCAAACAGCTCCATCGATTGCTGCAAGCGCACACGGTTAGCAGAGGGATCGACCCCCATGCCAATCAACAACCACTCTTTGGTCATTTTCTGACTGAGCATGCGCTGCCTGCCCGCCAAATTAATCACCGTATACATGCGGGAATGAAAGGAATCAGTATTATTTCCACCTGCCAAAGCAACATACATTTCTACAGCTTTATTCATATTATCCAGCAGAAGCAGATTCTCCTCGGCCATACGCGCCAACTGCTCTTCACCCATTTTACCGGTCAATACCGTATGCACATGTCTTTGGAAAAAGCCCCACAAATCGCTCACAGTTTTTAACTGGGCGTTCAGATCAGGATGATCCACGCGCAGCAAAGACAACCCCGTATCACCAAACCGTAAACCTTTCAGGGTACGTTCAAAAAGAATGGCAGTTCCTTCCAGATTATACCGATTTTCCGCTGCCCGTACCCCCAACAGCACCCATAACATCTCCTTGCCCATCTTTTGCGTCAGCATGCGCTGCTTGCCAGCCAGGTTGATAATGGTGTTCATCTCGCTGGGAGTGGCGGCCATGACTGTGCACACAGAGAAAAGGCATAACAGCAATAGCCCCAGGTAAATGCTAGCCACTCTTTTGCAAACAGCCTTGTTCATCCCACTCCCCCATTGGCTGAGACTACGCCCCCCTCATTCATGCCGATCCCAATCGATCAGGTTGCCACTCGTGAAGAAATTGCGCAAAAGAGTCACCAATCAACGGCCTGCTCAACCAATAGCCTTGTATTTCATCGCAATCCAGGCGTTGCAAAAACTCCTTCTGATGACGATTTTCCACTCCTTCTGCAACTACACGCAAACGCATACTTTTTGCCATGGAAACAATGGCCGCGACAATGGCTGCATCATCGGAATCTTCCACCAAATCGCGCACAAAGGATTGATCAATTTTCAGACTGCTGATGGGAAAGCGTTTGAGATAGCTCAGTGAGGAGTAACCTGTACCAAAATCATCCATGGCGATACTCAAACCAATTTCACGCAACTGCTGCAGCGTCACAATGGCTTGTCGTTCATCCTTCATCATCATGCTTTCGGTGACCTCCAACTCCAACCATTCTGGGGCCAAACCGGTCTTGAGCAAAATCGATTGAATAGAGGTATGCAGCTCCCGATCCTGAAATTGCCGTCCTGAAAGATTGACCGCCACTTTGACAGGTGGCAGTCCCTGATCCAACAACTTTTTATTATATTGGCAGGCCATCTGCAAAATTTCCTGACCTAATGGCACAATCAATCCGGTCTCTTCGGCCAGGGGAATAAAATCCAGCGGAGAGACCATGGTGCCATCGGGCTGTTGCCAACGTACCAACGCTTCCATGCCAATAACTCTGCCAGAGCGCAGCTCTACTTTTGGCTGATAGTGTAATAAAAACTCCTTGTTTTTGAGGGCGCGACGTAAACTGCTCTCCAGGGTTGCCCGTTTGGTCGATTTGGCATTCATGGAGAGCTCAAAAAAGCGACTGGTCCCCCGTCCCGCCTCTTTGGCGTGATACATTGCCAAATCGGCATATTGGGTAATCAGATCATAGGTATTGCCATCATCTGGAAAAATGGCAATACCGATACTGGCACCAATGTTGGCTTGATGACCATCCAGATCAACCGGTTGTGATACCGAGGCGATAATCTTATCCGCAACCACTGCAGCCTGCTCGCCCCGCTCCAGATCGGTCAGAATGACAGTAAACTCATCGCCCCCCAAACGAGCAACTGTATCGGAGACCCGCACACAGGCCAACAAACGGCGTGCCACCTCTACCAACAATTTATCACCGGCAGCATGACCCAACGTATCGTTGACATATTTGAAACGGTCCAAATCAATAAAGCAGACCGCGCCCTTCGCGCCATGCCGTTCGCTCCAGGCAATCGCCTTTTTGGCCCGATCCTTGAACAACATGCGGTTGGGCAAACGGGTCAATGGATCATAAAATGCCAACTGCTCCAAACGCTCTTCCGTGGTTTTGACATGACTGATATCGGAAAAAATACCAACAAAATGCGTAATTACCCCATCTGCATCCTTGACGGCATTGATACTCAACCATTTGGGATAAATCTCCCCATTTTTACGCCGATCCCACACCTCACCGGCCCATTGTCCATAGTTCAGGATTGCCTCCCACATCTGCCGATAAAAATCCGGCTCGTGCCGTCCCGATTTACCGATTCGTGGATTGGCACCAATCACATCCTCACGACTGAAACCGGTAATATGGGAATAGGCTTGATTGATATCGACAATAGAGCCATCCACAGCAGTAATCACAATGGCTTCACTGGCATGTTCAAAAACCTTTGCCGCCAATCGCAAACCACTTTCTGCTCTTTTTTGCGCCTCCAGACTGGATAAAAGCTGCACGTTGGCCTCTTGCAACTCCTGGGTGCGCTCCAACACCCGCCGTTCCAGCTCATTATAAGCCTCTTGCAAAGCCTCCTTTGCCTTTTTGCGCTCGGTAATATCGTGCATGATGCCGGTAAAATAGCTCTCTCCCCCCACAGTGAACTCCCCCACAGCCAACTCCATGGGAAAGCGTCCACCATCCTTGCAGATACCAACCACCTCTCGTGTATAACCGATAATATGGCGGATACCACTCTTCAGATACTCCTGGAGATAACGATCATGGGCACTACGATGGGGTTCCGGGATAAGAATGGAGACGTTCTGACCCAACAACTCCTTGATGGGATAGCCAAAAAGATTCTCGACAGCGGCGTTGGCAGCATGAATTATCCCTTTGGAATCAATAGTCACAATCCCATCGACCGCCGCCTCCAAAATCGCCTGATTTTTCCGTTCACTGGCCTGTATCTGAGCAAAGGCTCTGTTGTTGGCGCGATAGATGACAAAAACGATAAATGTCACCAACAACCAGAGCAGACCACCACACACACCAATTAGAACAATATTTTGTTTTACGTTGCTGATCCGCTTTTGCAATTGCTCAACCAATTCGGCACGAATTTGCTCGGCACAGCCTCTGGAAATCTGCAGCAAACCACTGGCCAAAGAAAAATAGTGAGAGGGCTCTACCCTCTTTGTCTGTTCGCCCAGAATCGCCACGCTGACATCCAAAAAGGATTGCACCTGGGGATGAATCTGCTCTTGCACACAACTGATGCTTTGCTGGGCATCCGGCAAATGTTCACGAATTAAATATTGATTGCGACGAACCCGCTCCCAATGGCTGCGCACACTCCCCAATCGGCCATCAAATTGGTTGCGCTGCTCAACATTGGGAGTGCTCTGGCTAAGCAGTGCACTGCCGATCCCTCTGGCACGCCCTATAGACTCCTCCATATCAGGCAATTCAGAGGCGACCAGAGTATTCAACAAAGTCGTTTTCAGATCCGCATCCAGGGCCAAACGCGAACGAATCATGATGGTGCGGCGCAGATCGACAACCCGTTGGATCAAATAGCTGTGCTTTTCAAAGACAATGTGGGCAACTTGTCCCTCGCCTGGCGGATGAATGAGGGCGTCTGACCACTCTTGCAGATGAACTACTTCGGCACTGACTTGGAAAGGATCATCCTGCAGCTCCTGACGTAACACAGCCAGCCGCCCCTGCACAGAGTGGTGGAGCTGCTGCAGTTTGAGCGCTATATCGCTGTCGCCACGCCATAGCCAGATTTGGTTTAAGCCACGAATTTGTTGTAAAATATCGATAACCTCATTCAAACGGCGCACATCCTCAATGCCTTGCAACTCACGCCGCAAACCCGCAACCTCGTCTGCATAGTGGCTTATCGCCACTATGATCGAGGGAATGATCAGCAATGTAGGTAAAAGAAAAGCAAACAAAAATCGCCAAGAGTGCCCACGGGATATTGCATTCATAGGATACATCTCCTGAAAAAAATTGGCTTTTGCTTGCTATCTTAACCAAAGCGCATCCACGACCTGAAGCTGTTCGCAGGCGACCGCTATTTCGACTTGAATAAAGCCTCGGCTGCCTGACGGCTGGCGTCTGCATTTGGTTTGCGCGGCCTGGGTTGCGAAGAAGGAGCCACAGCCTTGAAAAAATCACAAAAATTGGCCTCTTCCTTTTCAACAACCCTTTCTGCTTGAATCTCTTTACAGGAGTTGTAGCAAAGTGGATCAAACATAAAACAATTTTTGCAAACCCGCGTGTCCAGATGACATTTTGGACAATCATCATGGCGACCAAAATGATCAAGCGCTAAAGTTTCACCGCAATTCCAACATGTTGCTGTACGAGTACCGTTCATCATACGACAAATTCGCTTTCGTGGTTCTGAATATTGGCGGAAGATGTGTGTAACAGAAAAAATGTGCCTGAAAATTCTCCCCTGCTCAGTGGATCAATTTACCCGATTTCTTCGCGTTTTCAAAAAGAAATTTATTGCTTTTCTCACTAATGAATAGATTAATTTCTGACCATCTTCTGCATCACGGTCACGCATCCTGCACAAAAATTAATCATCCACGCCCGGTATTGTTGCAAAGACCAGGAAGCAATGTCATAAAAATACAACATTTTCGATAAGTTAACAATTGGTATAGATGCTGCGATAATGAAGACAGCAAAGGTCTCCAGGGACTCACCTGGCCTACACACTATTTCGCCAAGCAATCTTTTGCAGATCACGTTACCAACCGAGGAGAGACAGGAATGAAATGGATTATCGCCATTATTAAACCCTTCAAATTGGATGATGTCCGAGAGGCCCTGATGGATCTGGGTATCAGCGGGCTGACCGTCTCGGAGGTGCGTGGCTTCGGACGACAAAAAGGACATACCGAACTCTACCGGGGCGCAGAGTATCAGGTAGACTTCCTGCCCAAATTAAAAGTGGAAATTGCGGTGGATTCCGATCGCGTTGCCAGTGTGATTGATGCCATCCGGGTATCCGCCGGCACAGGCCGCATCGGCGATGGAAAAATCTTTGTTCTGGATGTGGAACAAGCCGTGCGCATCCGTACCGGCGAAACCGGACCAACCGCTCTGTAGATTACCCGTAATCGGAATAAAAATTTATAGGAGATTATCGATGAAACTGACATCGAACCACTGGAAAAGCCTCACCAGTATAACTGCTGCCCTACTCTTGCCAAGTCTGGCCTTGGCCGCAGATGAACCAGCTCCGGTACTCAATAATGGGAATACTGCCTGGATGCTCACCTCTACCGCCTTGGTGTTGTTTATGACCATTCCTGGCCTGTCGCTCTTCTATGGTGGCATGGTTCGGGCAAAAAATGTCCTTTCCGTCTTGATGCAGTGTTTTGCCATCACCGCCCTGGTCACTGTCCTCTGGACTATCTATGGCTACAGCTATGCCTTTGGCGATGGCGGCGGCTTGAATGCCTTCATCGGCAGCGCTCAGAAGCTCTTTTTATTGGGTATTGATGTCAACAGCCTCAACAATACCATCCCGGAAACAGTCTACCTGGTCTTCCAGATGACCTTTGCCATCATCACCCCGGCCTTGATTATCGGTGCCTTTGCCGAACGGATGAAGTTTTCCGCCATGCTGATTTTTATGGGCCTGTGGTTTACCTTTGTCTATGTTCCGGTCTGTCACTGGGTCTGGGGCGGTGGTTGGTTGAGTGGCTTGGGTGTCTTGGACTTTGCCGGAGGTACAGTGGTTCATATCAATGCCGGTATTGCCGGTCTGGTTACCGCCCTGGTGCTCGGCAAACGCAAAGGCTATCCCACTACCCACATGCCCCCACACAATCTCCCCTTCACCGTCATCGGTGCGGGCATGCTGTGGGTCGGTTGGTTTGGATTTAACGCCGGTAGCGCCACCGCCGCCGATGGAATCGCTGGCATGGCCATGGCCGTTACCCAGATTGCTACTGCTACCGCAGCTCTCGCCTGGATGATCGTCGAATGGGCAACCCATGGTAAAGCCAGCGCCCTCGGTATCGTAACCGGTGCGGTCGCCGGCCTGGTGGCCATCACTCCTGCCTCCGGCACCGTTGGTCCAACCGGTGCCCTGGCCATTGGTTTGGCCGCTGGTATCGGCTGCTTCTGGGGCGCCACTGCCCTGAAACGAAAAATGGGCTATGATGACTCCCTGGATGCCTTTGGTGTACATGGTGTCGGCGGCATCATCGGCGCCATCCTGACTGCACCTTTCTCAGCCGCTTCCTTGGGTGGTTCTGGCTTTGCCAAAGGGATCGAAACGCTCGCCGATCAGATGTCGGCTCAGTTGATCGGTGTAGGTGCAACCGTGGTCTACTGCGCTATCGTCACCTTCATCCTGCTGAAAATCGTTGGCTTGTTCACCAGCTTGCGTGTGGATCTGGAACAGGAAACCGTCGGACTCGACCTCTCCCTGCACGACGAACGGGGCTATAACCTGTAAAGCTGTTCTGGCCACATCCGCACCGGGAAGAGTCTCTCTTCCCGGTGTTTTCTTTTTTCTGCAGCAAAAAGTCCCACCCCATCCCTGTTTGCCAACCAGGCTGCCCCTATCCTCTTTAACAGGGCAATCGCATTTGAAAATCAGAAAACTATTATGGAGGTCCAGGAGGAGATTATCTCCTCCTGGTGGGTGCAGGGCAAAGCCCCATAAGTGTTAACCTATTTACTGTAAGCTAGATTCTGTGCTATGCTTCGGTCACTATGACTAAGCCAATCGCACTGACGGATGAAAACTGGGACTTCGTTCTCTCTATGTTTCCCACTGGTTGGGAATCGCTCGCCTGGGCAACGAAGGCGGTTCAGCATTTCAGGGGGGG
>NZ_RXIU01000180.1:0-2706 GCF_004217665.1 Candidatus Magnetaquicoccus inordinatus
TGGGAGGGCGGACGCCCGACATGCACAGTTTCGTTTGTGGCAACAATGAGGAAATTGGCAAATGCGATTGCCCTGGGATGGAATCCCTGGGATGTTGCTTTTAATTTTTTGCTTTTGGCGCGCCTAATGGAAGCAAGCTGTGCGCATTGGCGCGTCTTTTTGCACCGATGCGCACAGCATCCCCATGGGGGTAGAGCTGGAGAGCCCGCACGAACCGGAAGAGTAACGGCAAGTTTGTGCACCTTTTTCATGTGTGTCATTGGATGTTGGGATGAACAGGATCGATAGCCTATTTGCGGAAAATCGGGATCCGGCGGCCTTTGCGGGGGGCTATTTGCGTTATTTGGCGCAACTGTGTGCCAAGATGGATCCGCAGGAGATCGGGCGGTTTATGGAGGTGTTGTTGCAGGCCAGGGAGAGGGGTGCACGGATCTTTTTTTTAGGCAATGGTGGCAGTGCGGCGACAGCCAGCCATTTTGCCAACGATATAGCCATTGGTACGCGCAGTCGGGAGAAGCCGTTTCGGGCCATCAGTTTGTGTGACAATTTGGCGATGATTACGGCGATTGGCAATGATTATGGATATGAGCAGATTTTTCTGCGTCAGTTGGAGAATCAGATGCAGGAGGGGGATGTTGTGGTAGCCATTTCTGCATCGGGCAATTCGCCCAATGTGTTGCAGGCGGTAGAGTTTGCCAACAGTCGGGGCAATGTGACGGTAGGATTGACTGGTTTTGCGGGTGGGCGTTTGCGCGAGATAGTGGGCATCAGTGTCCATGTTCCGACCTTGCCTGGGGAGTATGGGCCGGTGGAGGATCTGCATATGATTATTGACCATTTGGTGGGTGCCTTTTTGATGCAGAGGGTGCGTCAGGAGATTTCTGTGCTGGAATAGGTCCAGGGCAAGTGCAAAAGAATAAAAAAGTTATTATGGAGGTCCAGGAGGAGATTATCTCCTCCTGGTGGGTTGCAAGGGCAAAGCCATTGCATCTAGCGGCGTTTCACAGAAGCGAATGCGTTAGCATTCGCGCACGCCGCGACAATCTGTGCCCCGCAGGGGCACGCTTTGGGAGGGCGGACGCCCGACCTGCACCGTGTCAGTTTGTGGCAACGCTGCGGATATGAGCAAAAGCGGTGTCCTTTGGTACAGAAACGAGCAAAAGCGGTGTCCTTTGGTACAGAAACGAGCAAAAGCGGTGTCCTGGCAAGAGATTGGGGTTTATTGACGTGCTGTGTGTGAATCGGGATTGATGTTGTTATGGGGAGTCAGAGAGTGATGAGTGGAGCAAAGCCGATTGCCGTGGTGACGGGAGGGGCAGGATTTATTGGCAGTCACATGGTAGATTTATTGTTAGCCAATGGTTATCGGGTGCGGATTCTGGACAATTTGCAGGGGGGGCATTTAAGCAATCTGGCGCATCTGCAGAATGAGCCGGATGTGCATTTTGAGCAGGGGGATATTCGTGATTTGGCTGCCGAGAGTCTGTTGTTTCGGGATGTTCAGCATGTTTATCATTTTGCTGGGATTGGTGATATTGTGCCTTCGATGGAGCAGCCGATTGACTATATGGCGACCAATGTGCAGGGTACGGTACGGGTTTTGGAGGCGGCACGCAGTGGGGGGCGGCACACCTTGCAGCGTTTTGTGTATGCGGCTTCTTCCTCATGTTATGGTTTGGCGGCGACGCCGACGCTGGAGGATTTTCCCATTCAGCCGCAATATCCCTATGCTTTGAGTAAAAATCTGGGGGAGCAGGTGGTCTTGCACTGGCGGCAGGTATATGACATGCCGGTTAATTCGTTACGCATTTTTAACGCTTATGGGCCGCGGGTACGCACCACAGGGGCATACGGGGCGGTTTTTGGGGTTTTTTTCCGGCAAAAGCTGGCGGGAAAGCCTTATACGGTGGTAGGCGATGGCACGCAGACGCGGGATTTTATTTATGTGACTGATGTAGCGCGAGCCTTTTACATGGTGGCCTGTAGTGATCGTGAGGGGGAGATTTATAATGTAGGGGCCAACAATCCGCAGTCGGTTTTGCGTTTGGTAGAGTTGTTGGGTGGCGAGGTGATCTTTGTGCCGAAGCGACCTGGGGAGCCGGATTGTACGTGGGCGGAGACGGCGAAGATTAATCGGGAGATTGGCTGGTATCCGCAGGTTGATTTTCCGACTGGGGTGCGGACCATGTTGCAGGATATAGCGCGCTGGAATGATGCGCCGTTATGGGATCCAGAGAGTATTGCCAAGGCGACGGAGAGTTGGTTCAAATATTTGGGCAAGGAGAGGTAAAGAGTAGAAGCGCACAACAAGCCGACGCGCTGTTTGCGTTGGTTTAAGTGCCTTGTGGACGCAAGCTGTGCGGATTGAAGCGCTTTTTTGCGCCGATGGGCACAGCCTTCCCATGGGTGTTGCGAGGATATTTGCGCAGTCAGGCAGCACTCGGACTATTTATCACCCGGAGTTGTTCCGGCAACTGTTCGCTAAGGAGAGATGATGGAACGCATCTCAGGTGAAGATCAAGAGATTCTCGACTGTATGCAGAAGGTGGTGATGGAGCTATTGGAGCGCAAGCGACGTTTAGGACAATATGCCATTATCTGGGAGGATGGTCGCCCGGTACGCATCAGTGGCAGCGAAATCCAGCAGATAATAGATCAACATGCAAACAATGATTTTGCTCGGCAGAGTCATTCATAAGAAGCGCA
>NZ_RXIU01000180.1:3192-5421 GCF_004217665.1 Candidatus Magnetaquicoccus inordinatus
TCGCCATAATCCGCGACGGTATCGAAAGCTCCGCTTTCGTCCACTTGCGCGGATAACCAGTGCCAATCAACGTCTCATGATGCGAACCCGCATACTCCGGTACCCGACGCATATCCTTGGGCAACGGTAACTGCTCCAACATCATGATGGTCTGAATGACATGCTCGTTGATCTTAAAACGCTCCTCCTCAGTCAAAGTACCACGCCCAATGCACAAATTGTAAAGCTCGCCATAATTGTATAAATGTTCCGGTACCTTGACCTGAAAACCATACCGCGGATCGCTGAACTTAAAATCACTGCGCGGAACAATATGCTCAGGCCGATCGGTCAATAGCTTTTCTTGTACCGGCAACTCAGGCGGTTCACCAGCGTAACGCATCAACTCCACATGCGATAACCCCAAACGATCGTTAAAATGACGTACCCAACTCAACTCGGCAAGCTCACGCAAACGCTGAATCCGCTCCGGCGAAGTATATTCATCACCCTGATTGCACTCGGCAACAAAAGCAAAATCCTCCACAAGCTGCTGCCGACGCTCGGCAAACTGCCGCTCCGCCTCCTCCGGATCTACACCCTCGGCAACACTCTCCAACATGGCAATTTTGGCATCACGCAACAATACCTCAAAACGCATGCGTACCTCATGAATCCGGTTATAGATGGTCTCCAACTTACTGCCTTTGTCCACCACATACTCCGGTGTGGTTACCTTGCCGCAGTCGTGCAACCATGCCCCGATGCGAAACTCCCGCCACTCAGCCTCCCCCTGCAACCGAAACTCTGCCAACTCCCCACTGCTCACCTGACACGCCTCTTCAGCCAACATAATGCCCAACTCAGGAACCCGCTCACAGTGGCCACCCGTATAAGGACTCTTGGTGTCGATGGCGCCTGCAACTAGCTTGATCAACGAATCCATCAACGCCTTTTGCGACTCAATCAGCTTGTGATTGTCCAACGCAACCGCCGCCTGCGCCGCCATCGCCGTCACAAAACGTACCAGCTCAGGATGAAAAGTGGTAATCTGCTGGGTCTCTGGGTCAAGAGCATTCAAAAATTGCAAAACACCAATAACCTCACCTTCCCGGGGCGCCAAAGGTACCGTCAACATGGAAACCGTGCGATAACCACTCTGCTGGTCAAAACGCTTGGTCCCGCTCACATCAAAATGACTCTCCTGATAAATGTCATCAATAATCACCGGTTGATTGTGCAAAGCACACCAGGTCGAAATATAACGCTCCACCGGTTGACCCTGCGCATCATACAGAGGAATCTCAAATGATGGTAACTCATCCTCTTCATTGGTAAGCATGGTAAAAGCCAGTGTTTTTTGTTCGGTGACCAGATAAAGCGTGCCCGCATCACAATGGAGCAAATCACGCCCTCCAAACAAAATTTTGCGCAGCAAGGCCATCCGATCTTGCTCGCGTCCCAACTCCAAACCGGTGCGTATCAAATTTTCCAACTTGCCCTGGCTGGCCACCAAATCCTTGGTGCGCAACGCCACATCCTCTTCCAATTGATTGGCATGCTCCTCCAGTTTTTGATGCACCTTGCGCAACTCCTCCTGATTGCGCAAATCACGAATGCGTGCCCGCTTGCGAACCAACAAAAAAAGAAACAAAAAGGCCGCACCCAAACCAGCCGGTACATCTATAATCAAACGTCGCGAAAGCGAGCTCCATTCACTGGTATCCTGCAGAATCACTAAACGCCATAAGCCAACCGGATCATGCCAATCAATATTGCTTTGCATCACCGCATAACGCACCCCGTCGATAGTCGTAAACCCCTTATTCAAATCGATGGCCAATCGCTTGGGCGGATTCTTTTCAAACATGCGCCCAAACTGCTTCAACTCGGCAATGGCAGAGAGCAAATCTGCCGTCGGCTCAGTGGCAATCTGATAGAGCCACTCCCTCTCCGAAGCAGCATACACAATCGATTGCGGGCTCAACAATAAAACCTTGGAGCCCATGGCGATCAACTCCTCATCCAAAAAATCAGCCAACAGCTTGATGGCTACTACTCCGATTACCTCGCTGTCTGGATCATTGTTTTCCCGCAATGGTGCCGAAACATAGAGACCACGCTCATTGCTGTTGCTGCCTACCGCTGCATAAACACTGATCATGCCGGATATGGATTGCTGCCAATAGGGACGAAAAGAGACATCTTTGCCAGTGGATGAATTTTTCTTGGCATCGTGCGCAACGATGA
>NZ_RXIU01000180.1:5640-7264 GCF_004217665.1 Candidatus Magnetaquicoccus inordinatus
GCCAGGAGAGCTGATCCTCTTCATAATCCCGGAGGGTAATAATATCCACTACCCATCCGGCAGCCACAGCGATTATGCACAATGCTATCCCTGTCCATAAGCGCATGAAAGTACTCATTTTATCACCTTTGCTATCATTTATTGACATGAGCAATCCGCTTTGCCCTACGGAATGCGGGAAAGGAATGACTGAAAGTAGTATAACCGCTCGGTTGCCATGTTAACGAACAGCCAATCAATTTTCAACACTAATAGAAAGGAATTTACTGAGAATCAGTAGATCTGTTGAAAAAAAATGCTTGCAGAAAAGTCTGCTAGCGCATCAGCGCTATACCAGAAAAATGACGCAAAGACAATCATTTAGAGCTTTCTATAGAAATAAAATAGCCACATTTTATATTGCTGTGACTATATATATTTATAAAGGCTATAAATAAATTTGCTATTTGAGGAGAGAGCCATCTTCCAGCAACTGGCCATCAGGACTATTTAAGCCGACCTTCCAGGACTGACAGACGTTGATCAAACTGTTTGAACAGCTCTTGCTTGTTTTCCATGGCGCTGACCCGCTGCATGAGTGCATCCATTTGCTGCTGATTTTTTTCCAGGAGAGTGACAATCGATTGCAAACGTGAGGTGATCTGTTCGACCGGCAAATTTTCTGCAGGGTGGGCAGAGTTGTGAACTTCAGGAGTCAGCAGGACGGGACGTTCTTCAGAGAAAGCCCGTTCACCACGCTCTTTGCTGGTGCTGCCGGAAGAGAGAACAGCCATATTTTTTCGCGAGGAATAGGGTTTCCTCCACTCTGCGGCGTGAGCCAGCAACAACTGTTCGGCCTCTTCAAAGCCGGTTTGCACAAACTGTTCTGGGGCGGGAAGCACCAACTGGCAGCCACTTTTCAAGCCATTCATATTGGCCTGGACAAATTGACCAGGGTTGCGTCGCCAAATGGCCACCTGGGTTTGATAGGAGGAGACTGCATATTTTTTGGCGAGAGGGCGGGCGATGGTGGTCAAGGTTTCACCCTCTCTGATTGGGCCGTAGAGGCGCTCTTTTTCTGCGCTGTTGGCCTGTGCTTCTGCACACCTGCTCTCTGCTGTTGCTTCCGTGTGGTGAGTCACCATCAGCAACACCAGCAGCAACCAACCCATTACCAACTGCAATTTCCCCCGCTGAGCAGTCACACACATCCCCTTGATCTGAATAAAACTGATTTTTTGCCTCTATTATTGACCCATTGGCTCGGCTATCAACAGGGCTGTCCGGTAGTTTAACAATGGATCTTCTCTGCTTCAAGGCAGATTATTGCCCAAATCAGGGCAAGCGCATTAAAAAACAAAAAAATTATTAAGGAGGTCCAGGAGGAGATTATCTCCTCCTGGTGGGTTGCGGGCAAAGCCCCATATGCGCTAACATGATTATCGAAACTTATTGTTGAGCAGTGTGGATGCGTGTATAATGCAACCACTATGGATGCGAATACGATATTTCTGGATGAAAATTGGGAATTTTTACGTTCCTTGTTTCCCACTGGTTGGGAGGAACTGGCCCGTGAGACGAGGGCGATTCTGCAATATAAGGGAGATGTGAAGTCGGTATCTAATTGGATGCGCATTTTTCTGAT
>NZ_RXIU01000181.1 GCF_004217665.1 Candidatus Magnetaquicoccus inordinatus
GCATTCGCGCACGCCGCACAGATTTGTGCCCCGAAGGGGCACTCTTTGGGAGGGCGGATGCCCGACATGCACAGTTTTGCTTGTGGCAACAGTGAGGAAATTGGCAAATGCGATTGCCCTGTGCCCTCCCTGGACCCGCAATAGTTTTTGGTGGTGGATAGTTACGATCCAGCAAGAGTTGGCGTTATAAAGACCAGACCAGCCTGGATGAAGAGTAGCCTAGCCACAAGCTATGGCTCGATCTTGGCAGGAAACAGCAAGGCGAAGGTGGTACCAATCCCAGGTTCGGAGATACAGGTGATCGATCCACCATGCTCTTGCACAATACCATAGACAATCGATAAACCTAATCCCGTTCCTTCGCCGATGCCCTTGGTGGTGAAAAAGGGTTCAAAGATCTTTTTGCGCACCTCTGGTTCCATGCCCATGCCGTTATCGGTAAACTGCACCTGCACCTTTTGATTTTCTGGTAGATATTTGATTGTAATAGTAATAGTTGCTTCATCCCGGTTGGCCAACGCATGAATCGCATTCTGGAAAAAATTAATAAAAATTTGTTCCAAGCGGGTCATATTGCCGGCGATGGCGGGAACATCATCAGCAAAATTTTTTTCCAAGGTGATGTTGCGTAAGCGAATCCGCTCGCCCAAAAACAACAGCGTCTTGTTGACCACCTCCGACAAGTGAATCGATTGCATGCTGTTGCCACCGATGGTTTCATCTTTGCGGCCAAAGGTTTGCAAATGGCGAATAATCTCATCAATGCGCCGAAACTGTTCGTTGACGGTGCCGATCCGTTTTTTGATTCGTTCCAGATCCAGGCTGTTGTTTTGCAGAGCAACCTCCATATTTTGCGTGAAGGTGCTGATATAGGTCAAAGGTTGGTTTAATTCATGCGCCACCCCGGTGGCAACTTCGCCAATGGTTGCCAACTTGGAGGCTGCCAACATTTTTACCTCCATCTCACGTTTGTCGGCATAGGATTGCTCCAGCTTCATTTCAATCAGACGTGCCTGGCGTCGGAGAATAAACAAGCCCACTGCCAGCAAAATGGCCGCACCAGTAATGATTGCCAATGCCCACATCAACCAGCCTGGAAATTCTCGTTTGTTTTCGCCACCAAACCACCGTTCCAAGGAGCGATAATAGAGAGAATCCTTCTCTTTGCGCATCACGCCGATCTCTTTATCCAATCCTTCCAGAATGTCACTGTTGCGCCCCTTCAAGGTTGCATAACGAATCTCCATCGGACAGCAGACAATCGGTGAGCGAAACAGATCATAATCCGACTCCATCGCCTTGGCATTGGCGCGTGAAATCACCCCTGCCTCGACGCTTCCATCCGCTATCTGCTTGAATATATCCCGATATTCATCGGTTTCAACCAGCGTAAAAGGAATATTAAAGCTGTTCATCAACTCCACAAAGCGAATGGTATAGATGTCGTTGCGCATACCAGCCACTTTGCGTTTTTCCAGATGCAATATCGATTGAATTTCCGAGTTGCGGGTATAGACCTGTCCCCAGTTGGAAAAAACAGTCTCACGGGTAAATTGATATTTTTTGCTGCGCTCCTGGGTATGGGCAATGGCGACCAGAAGATCTATCTCAGCGCTCTCCAGGCGGGCCAGATTATCTGCCCAGTTGCCCGGTACATATTGTAGCTGCCATCCTTCAGCGGAGGCTGCTTCTTCCAGAATATCGATATAGAAGCCTTGCACTTTGCCTTGCTCGGTGATGGCAACTCCAGGGGGATTTTGATAGACTCCGACCCGTACCAAGCGTGATGCCTCCGCCGAGTTGCCGAGCATCAGCAAGCCAATCCACAGAGCGAGAAAGCGAATGAAAGATCTCATGGCGCAGCAATGTCCTGATTGTGAATAGAGTGTGCGGTGAGGCAAGAGCGGTCTCCCATTGCGGCATTTTTTTGCCGGAACAGAGTGGACCTTTGTAAGCAAATTCAATAGTTTGGTACAATGACCACAGTGGCGCAGATCTGAGCAAGTAAGCACTGGCAACGGCATACCCGCAGAAAAGAGGAAAATGGCCCGTAACTCCAACAGGCAAGCCACCGGCTATGCCGGTGGACTAAACTATTCAGATTCGTGCTGGCTCGCCAGCTCTGCCCCCGTGGGGATGCTGTGCGAATTGGCGCAAAAATGCGCGCCAATTCGCACAGCTCGCTTCCATTAGGCGCTTAAGCCGACGCAAAAGGCGCGTCTGCTTCATGTGTAAAGCGCGCCAAAGGCAAAAGATTACAAGCAAAATCCAAGGGATTCCATCCCTGGACCCGGCCAGGGAGGTGCCCTTCCTGGACCCGCAGTTGTTTTGTGTGGTGAATAGTTACAATGGCCCTTACGAAGGGCGAGTCAATAAGAGGCTTGCTGTGTGCCACACAAGCTGTTGGTTTTCATTCAGCTCTCCTTCGACCGGATTACCTGCTGCATCATGCAAAATAGCCAGCCTTAAGGCCACTTGAACCGCCTCCATGCCTTTTGGTTGAATGGTCAACTGGTCAGGGAAGGCGTTGGCGGTGGTCAAAAATTGTTCTACTGAGCTATATTGCTCTGCAATCGGCAACAACTCACGCAAGGGCATGCCTTGCAACAGCGTTTTATCATAGCCAAAGAGCAGTTCCGCTGCCGGGTTGATATCCACAAACTTGAACTCTCGATCGACCACGGCAATCATATCCATGGAATAATCAAAGAATGCCCGGAGCGTTTGTCGCTCTTGCAACAATGCCTGATACTGTTTTTTTGCGGCAATACACTGTTTGGCCAGCCCTTTCAGCTCAAAGACATTGAAGGGCTTACGCAAAAAGGCGGTGACACCCATGTCATAACAGGCGCCAATATCGGCACCTGCGGCGTGCCCCGATAACACAATGATCGCATAGGGATCATCTGTAGCTACCCCTACCCGTTGCAAAAACTGAAACCCATCCATAACGGGCATGCGGATATCCAAAATCACCAAAATCGGTTTTACCTCCTGCAACATCTGTAAGCCGATTTCGCCATTTTGGGCATGAAAGAGCTGATAATCGTCACCAAGGGTGTCGTCGATCGAGTCGAAAATCAGTTGCTCATCGTCTACAACGAGAATTTTATCTTTGTTCATAAGAGCTTCCGCAACGGCTTGGCTGTTCGTTTCAAGCAAGAATCAACTGAGCAGTGGGCAGTTTTCACTGGCCCGCACCCTCTCCTCTAGGGATGGAAAAGACAATTTCCGTTCCCTTGCTCTCATCAGTACGCATGCGGATGCGCCCCCCTTGCGCTTCCGTGATCAATTTGGAGTGATAGGCGACCATCACCTCTTTGTCGAAAAAACGTTCGCGAATATCGGCAGCCACACACCCCATGTCTGTTAAACGTACAATTGCATTTTTTCCCGACTCTTCCATGAGAATCGAGATGACTTGTCCGGATGGCGAGGCAGCCACAGAGCGTTCCAGCAAATTGGCCAGCAGGGCATAGGTCAACAGCTTATCGCCACGCACCATGAAGCTGTTTTTTTCTACATCTTCCTGATTTTGTAATTGAATTTTTAGGGTCAATTTTTTATTGCGCATCTCGTTTTCCAACTGATTGCGCAGGGTGTGCAACAAGGAAAGCAGATCAACAGTGCTGTTTTTCAGGGTATATTTTCCCTGTTCCAGTGCGGTCGTTTGCAAAGAGAGATGGACCAGGCTGAGGGCATGAAAACTGTGATTGCGAATCGTCAACAGCCCCTTTTTTTGTTCAGCACTGATGGCAGCCTCTTTTAATAATCCATCGCTGGCACGCACCATATCTTCCAACTGCTGGATCACTTTGCGACAGGTGGGACAACCGCCGAGCTGATCATCCGGTTTGTCTTTACCGCGCAGGGCTATATAGGCTTTGACCCTTGCTTTTACCTCCAACGGAGTAATCGGTTTGGCAATATAATCGGCAGCGCCCAACTGCAAACCATCTATCTCATCAGTCATCTCCCGTTTTGAAGCAATGAAGATGATCGGAATATCTTTGGTTTCCTCTTTGGCTTTCAGACGGCGGCAGACCTCGTAACCATCCATCCCAGGCATCATGATGTCCAAGAGAATCAGGTCGGGTTTTTGTGCCGCCAAGGCAATCGCTTTTGGTCCATTCTTGGCGCTCAAGAGCGCATATTCATCTTTCAGCAACCCATTGAGAAGCTCCAGATTGGCTTCCTCATCATCAACCAACAGGATTGTGCTCTTCATAGCATATCAGCCCACCATCCAAAAAAAGCCATGCGCATACTCTTGCAACTTACCGGCAACAGAGCGCTCCACCATTCATGTTGCCGGTTAGGCTAACCTTTGCCATTCGCAACCGCAAGTGCTGCTTGCAGAGGAATGGATCGATGTGCTCGATTAAGCGCTGTTGCGTACCACTCTGAATCCCGTATAAAAATCCCGGTTGTCTGGTTCCCAATAGTTGCGTGCCGAGGTGCGTACATAATTGGGAGCGCTGTCCCAACTGCCACCACGTAACACTCTATAGGTTCCTTTTGCTGGTCCTTTCGGATTGGCCGCCGGTATTTTTTTATAATACTCTTCGTCAAACCAATCGGAGCACCATTCCAAAACATTGCCACTCATGTCGTACAAACCCAGGCCATTGGGCTCTTTGCCACCGACCGGATGCGAAGAGCCGGCGCTGTTTTGGCTGTGCCAGGCAACCTCGTTAACCTCTTTGCCGCCAGCATACTCCTCCTTTTTGCCACCGCTGCGCGCCGCATACTCCCATTCGGCTTCTGTGGGTAGACGAAACCGCCCCTCTTCTTCCTCATTCAACCTATCGATAAAGGCTTGGGCATCTTCCCAGGAGACCTGTTCCACCGGTAAACGCTCTCCCTCCCGATAGGCCGGTGGATTTTCTCCCATCAAAGCAATCCACTCTTCCTGGATCACCGGAAAACGCCCCAACCAAAATCCATTCAAAGAGACTTCATGCACCGGCTTTTCGTTGCCAAAACCACCGGCAAACAGATTGCCCATCTCATATTCACCGCCAGGCACCCAGACAAACTCCATATTGGTCCGTAAATCCCGCCAATAGGTACCCAATTCAGGTTGGTTTTGCATCACCTTCCAACGCGGAAATTTTCCTTCGCCTACCGAAACCCAGCGATCCCATGATTCTTGCGAAAAACTGTACATTCCCAGGATGCGCCGTACATCCAACGGGTCCAAATCCATCGCCTCCGCCTCTTGCTGGAGAATCTGCCGGACTTGATTGGGCATTACCCCCCCATGGCTTTTGGAGACCACGCGAACAATCGCTCGATACTGCAACAACTTATCTGAAGGAGATACATTTACCAAGACAGCCACGTTCCACCTCCCTAATTACCAATTACCTGCGCTTTTCCAACCCGAAATCGCTATTCCGGGCGTTTGTTTATACTGCGCACCGGCCAAACATGATGTCGACTCTGTTGCTTGGCCCCATAATCGACATAGCCACTCTTCACATCCACATACCATACCATCGATTCATCCGCAAAATGCAGAGTTTCCGACCAATAACTGCGCCCACGGCCCACCGAAAACAGTCCACTCTTTTCCCACTCCAGCAGACGCGGCAACTCCTCTTTGCTGGGTAAACGCCAATCTCCCGGCTGCGATTCATCTGCCAAACCACACTGCCCATCACCCAAACGACTGACCATGGCTATCGATTGTGGCCAAGGATCTTGATCCAGGCAGCCATATTTGGCGACAATCAAACCTGCACGAGTGTCGGTGAGTGTTCCATTGCCATTATCAACCAAAAAGCTGAATCTGTTGCTCATCTCCTTGTTTGCTGCGGTCTGACTTTTGCCTTTGTTTTCACTCCAGGCCGTTGCAGCTACAGTTTTTTCCGGTTGCAGCTCTTCCCGCAGCAGGCGAATCTTCTCTTTGACTGCGGCAAGGGAAGCAAGATCCGGATTGATGGCCTCAGCACGAGCTGCCAACTCTTCGGCCCGTTCCAACTGTCTCTCTTTAACCGCCTTACGTGCCAAGCTGACATATTGTTCAGCCAATAGTGCCAATCCCTGTCGGGCTTCGGCATTGTTGGGATCCAGCTTGAGCATCTCGCGATATTTTGTCTCTTTGTCGGCCAAAAAGGATAGATCATCGGCCAGTCCGCTGCTATTTTCCGCAGCGGTTGGCGCACTATCCCCAGTTTGCGCCGTAACAGAAACAGTTTCTGTAGTGTCCGTCTTGGCCGGATGGAGCATATTCCACAGTTGTGGAGCATAGACCATAGCAATAGTCGCTGTTGTAAGGGAGAGCAGCACGAGTGCGACTGCCACAGCCAAGCGTTGCATTCCCTCAGCCTGAAAGCGATAGGGATTGGCAGTAATCTGCCGGCGAATAGTTGCAGAGGCGGCAAAGGCTTGCAGTCGATTCAGCAACTCTTGGAATGCCGCTTCCGGCATTGGTCCCAAATCAACAATGCGTGCAGCCTCTTTATCCTGGGAAAAATAGAGGTGGCACCTTTTGAATAAAAATAAAAAAGTTCTTCTTTTTCCTTGTATTCCAGTATGTTGCCAGCTTAATTCGACATGTTCAACGCCTTCAGCAGCGCTCCAAAAGCGCATTGGTTGGATATGGAGTTCCACATGATCCTTGAAAAAGCGCAGCGTGGCATCATCGCGTATGCCAAAGAGGGTTTTGAGCAAAGAGATGGTCTGGAGGATGGATAAGAGAAAACGCACAATGACAACAAACAGTTGGTACAAGCGGACCTGCAGCGTGGAAAAAAAATCGGTCCGACTGCTCATCTCGGAGAGAAAATTATGTTCGGCTTGATTGATGCCGTGAAAAATATTCTGCAACAAGTGGCCGTGTAGTTCGATAATGGGATCAGCGGATTTGCTCATAAGAGTCCTGTCGGGTGTGCTCAATATTCCATTATCACAAAACCAGAGCGGTCGAAGTCCTATTGCCACTCGACCCTCCAGATCTATTCTGCCAGTATCACACCCTCTTTGTAAATAGAAGACCATAGAACAGGCAGGGCAATCGCATTTCAAAAGCAGAAAATTATTATGGAGGTCCAGGAGGAGATTATCTCCTCCTGGTGGGTGCAGGGCAAAGCCCCATAAGCGTTAACCTAACATCCCCAGAGTTGCCATCTGACGCTTTCGTTTCCTTGGTGAATCAGCAAGCCATT
>NZ_RXIU01000182.1 GCF_004217665.1 Candidatus Magnetaquicoccus inordinatus
TGGCAGCCCTGGAGGGTGGTTTTATCGTCAAACAACTGATTCGCCGCGGAGAAGCGCTGATTTTGCGCGCCGCCCATGCCGACTATCCTGATATGCGACTCACACCGGATCAGGAGCTGACTGTCTGGGGAGTGGTACGATGGTCCTTGCATCCACTGACAACAAACAGATCGCGCTGATTGACGGCAACAATTTTTATGTCTCCTGCGAACGGGTGTTTAATCCGCAACTGTGGGATAAACCGGTCGTTGTCCTCTCCAACAATGATGGCTGCGCTGTCGCCCGTTCCAACGAAGTCAAAGCCCTGGGAATCAAAATGGGCGAACCCTGGTTCAAAATGCGCGCTTTGGCACAACAGCATGGCATCATTGCCTTATCCAGCAATTATGCCCTTTATGGTGACATGTCCCAGCGCATGATGCGCATTCTCTCTGGCTTTGGCAACGAGCAGGAGATCTACTCCATCGATGAATCGTTTCTGGATCTGAGCCTCCATGGCCGACAGGCTACAGAGATCGGCATACAGATTCGTCAGGAGATTGCCCGGCAACTGGCTTTGCCGGTGGGCGTAGGGATAGGAGCCAGTAAAACACTGGCCAAATTGGCCAACCATGTCGCCAAAAAACGCCCGCCATACCAGGGAGTATGCAATTTTAACGACATGACACCTGCCGAACGCAACGCCATCATGGCCTCTATTGACATCGGCGAGGTCTGGGGAGTAGGCAGCCGCAGTGCCGCCCGTTTACGCAATATGGGAATCACCCATGTATTGGCCTTGGCGCAAGCCGATCCCCGCCTGCTGCGTCGCCACTTTTCGGTAGTCATGGAGCGAATTATTCATGAACTGCGTGGCATCCCCTGTCTGGAGTTGGAAGAGGTCACCCCACCCCGACAACGGATCCAAGCCAGTCGCTCTTTTTCGGCACCGGTCTATACTCTGGAGATATTGATGGAGGCAGTTGCCCGTTTTATCCGTATCGCCAGCCAACGCTTGCGACAACAGCAGGGAGTGGCCGCCGCACTGCATCTGTTTATCCGTACCAATCCATTCCGGGAGCAGGATCGACAGTATGCCCAAGGGATCACCATTGCTCTCCCTGCAGCCAGCAATGATGAGTTGCTGTTCACCCGCCTGGCCCGTCTGGCCTTGCCACGCATCTATCGTCCTGGTTATGCCTATTACAAGGCGGGTGTACAGTTGCTGGCCATCGAGGCCGCAGAAAAACAGCAGGCAGATCTGTTCAGTGTGGCACAGACCCGACAACGCAGTCAGGCTTTGATGCACACTCTCGACCAATTGCGACAACGTTTTGGTGCTGGGATTATTCGTTCGGCAGCAGAAAATCCAACCCCATACTGGCAGAGTCGTGCCAACAACCGTTCTCCCCGCTATACCAGTCGCTGGGAGGAGTTACCCGTGGCTCATGCCGGTTGATAGTCCAGACGCTCCTTCGGCAAATGGGCATAGGGATGGGTCGTTTGAATGCGTTGGTCGGCAATGGGCATGCCGATGGTAAAATGGTAGATGGTTTGCAAACGGTTGTCGGTCACACCCAACCATTGATGGAACAGATCATCAAAAAAACAGCCGATCCCGGTACCACGCACCCCCTCCTCTTCGGCAGCCAGATAGAGCACTTGTCCTATAATGCCTGCCTCCCAATGCAAGGCGCGATAGCCCCAGGCTCCTTTGGCCAAGCCTTGGGCAAAATCGGCCAACAAAGCAAGCGAAAAAAAACCATCGGCGGCAATCTCTTGCTGACAGGAGATCAAAGCGGCCTGTTCGGCACACGGCTCCTCTTTCAATAAAAACAGTGGCAAATGTGCGGGCGCCGCAGCAACCGGTTGCCAAGCTGTATCGGCGGGCAACAGGGTTTGCCACAACGCCAACTGCTGCGGATCACGCAAAAGCAGATAACGACCAGGAGGCAGATCGGCAACCCGATGCACCAGCAACACAGGATGCACCCGTGCTGCTTCCGGCAACAGATCCCAGGGAGGCAGACCGGCACGGGGCAACAACCGATCCAAAATACGAAAAAAGGAGGCTTGCGACAAAACAGGACGCGGATCATAGGCTTGGCCGCTGCGTCGCCCACGCAATAGAGTAGCGGCAGAGAGGGTACAAGAGGAGGGAGTCAGAGGCGGCCATACACTCTTTTCTTCCCCTGCAAAACAGCCTCCATCTGCTTTATGACAGGCACTCGACACCGCATCGATACCCGGCCAAACCGGCAACTTTTGCGCTGCAAGCGGGGAGGGTTGGTCAAGAAAAGGGTGTTGGGCCACACTCTCTGCCAAGGCTGACCAGGAGAATGCGGGCGGATGCGTTTGCGTGGAGAGGGTCAACAGCAGGCCAGGATGCTCCTTTTCCACAGAGGACCACTCCTGCAAGCCCGCCATGGTGGCCAGTTTTTGGTCTCCCAGTTGCCAGGCAATGGCGGTTTGCCAACCCAGCGCCGCAGCGGCAAAAGCAACAGCGGCAGCGGCATGACCCAAATTGAGTTGGCAATAGCGATAGGAACGCAAACCATATTTCCAGCTCTCCCGTTGATGCACCAAAGACAAAGCGATGGCAAAACAGCCAGGGGGAAACAGAGAGCGCCAATGCGCTGGCTGAGAAGGTTGCCAACGCCGTTCCAAAAGATGATCCCTGGCAGAATAGTGCAACACACCGGCAAAAGGATCGGCGGCAAGCAGGTTGGCCTCGATAGGGTGCAGGTTGCCGCTGGAGGGGTGACAACGCAGAGCCCAACGGTTTTGACCATAGAGCTTCCACACCGCCAAACCCAGAGAATAGGCCAACAGATAGGAAAGAGATCCGGCATGCAGAGGTTGTGGAGGAAGGGTTCTCTGCTGCCACAGCGTTACGAAAGGAGGATCGCTGCAACCGTGCGCAAGCGGCAACAACTCCTGGGCAGTGCCTGGGAAACGACGAAAAGGATCAGGCTGATTGGCCCAGTCCAAATATCCCGGTCCAGGAGCATAACGATAGGGCGCATGCTTGCTGGCCTGATGATAGGCCAGAACAGGATCATCTTCCACGCTTCACACCTCTCCTCTGGAACGATTGTCTGGCACCATCCACGCGCCATTTTCCTATTTTGCCTGATTAGGAGTGCAGATACCAACCCTTTTTTTGCTGCGCTGCGCATGCCCAACACGCGACAACAGAAGGAAAAAATGGGAGAATTTGACAAAATTGCTCGCAATTGTCGGATAAATGTGATACGATGGTTGTTTATTTGACGAAATTTAAGGAGTGGAAAGCATGGCACACAATTTTCTGTTTACCTCGGAGTCGGTTTCGGAAGGTCACCCGGATAAAGTGGCCGATCAGATTTCAGACGGTATCCTTGATGCACTGCTTGCCCAGGATACGAGAAGCCGGGTCGCTTGTGAAACCTTGGTCACCACCGGTGTCGTAGTGATTGCCGGTGAGATCACCACCAAAGCGGTGATCGACTATGCCCAGGTGGCGCGCGATGTGGTGCGAGAGATCGGTTACAACTCCTCTGCAATAGGATTTGATGCGGATTCCTGTGCTGTCATGGTCACCCTCGACAAACAATCTCCCGATATTGCTCAGGGTGTAAACGAAGGCCAAGGAATCGATCTCGATCAGGGCGCGGGCGACCAAGGTTTGATGTTTGGGTTCGCCTGCAACGAAACTCCCGTCTATATGCCGGCACCGATCTATTATGCCCATCGCCTGATGGAACAACAGGCACGGGTACGTAAAAATGGCCAACTCTCCTGGTTGCGTCCCGATGCCAAGTCGCAAGTGACCATCCGCTATGCCGATGGCAAACCAGCCGCTATAGAAGCAGTCGTCCTCTCCACCCAACATGCTCCCGAAATTGCCCATGAAGAGATTCGGGAAGCGGTTATTGAAGAGATTATCAAACCGGTATTGCCGGTCGAGCTATTGACCGGATCGGTGGCCTACCATATCAACCCAACCGGACGCTTTGTGATCGGCGGCCCTGTGGGTGACTGCGGACTAACCGGACGAAAAATTATCGTCGATACCTACGGCGGCTCAGGTCATCATGGTGGTGGCGCCTTCTCCGGCAAAGATCCCTCCAAAGTGGATCGCTCTTCCGCCTATATGGGCCGCTATGTTGCCAAAAATATTGTCGCCGCCGGACTGGCCTCCCGTTGCGAGGTACAGGTTGCCTATGCCATTGGCGTGGCCAAACCGGTATCCATGATGGTCAACACCTTCGGCACAGGCCGCATCAGCGATATGCGCATTGAAGAGTTGGTCCGCGAACATTTTGATCTGCGTCCCAAGGCGATTATCCAATCTCTTGATCTGCTGCGCCCCATCTATCGGAAAAGCGCTGCTTATGGCCATTTTGGCCGTGAACTGCCAGAGTTTACCTGGGAGCGTACCGACAAAGCCGATCTGTTGCGTGGTGCCGCCGGTTTGTAATCTGTGCCGATTCTGCCAGCGCCTGTCTACAGGGCAGGCGCTGCTCAGGTAGGTCTGTTTTTCCCTCTATTCCCAAGCTTCAAGGAAAGATTATGTCTGCTGCACACGATTATAAGGTCGCTGATATTGCCCTGGCCGAATGGGGCCGCAAAGAGATTGCCATCGCCGAGACGGAGATGCCCGGTTTGATGGCCATCCGTGAGGAGTATCGGGCACAACAACCTCTGGCAGGGGCCCGGATTGTGGGCTGTCTGCATATGACCATTCAAACCGCTGTCTTGATCGAAACCCTGGTCGCCCTGGGAGCGGAAGTGCGCTGGTCCTCCTGCAATATCTTTTCTACCCAGGATCATGCCGCTGCCGCCATTGCTGCCGCCGGAATTCCGGTCTTTGCCTGGAAGGGAGAAACAGAGGAAGAGTTTTGGTGGTGTATCGACCAGACCATCAGCGGACCAAACGGCTGGCGTCCCAATATGATTCTGGATGATGGTGGTGATGCCACTGCCGTGCTGCATCGCCCCGAACATGCGGGCCTGTTGCAAGAGATTCGTGGCCTTTCGGAAGAGACCACTACCGGCGTCCATCGTCTGCAGGAGATGTTAAAAAGCGGCGCCTTGAAGGTTCCTGCTTTTAACGTCAATGATTCGGTTACCAAATCCAAATTTGACAACCTGTATGGTTGTCGCGAATCGTTGATCGACGGCATCAAACGGGCCACCGATGTCATGATTGCAGGCAAGATCTGCGTGGTCTGCGGTTATGGAGATGTGGGCAAAGGCTGTGCACAAGCCTTCCGTGGCATGGGTGCTACTGTCTGGATTACCGAAATCGATCCCATCTGTGCCCTGCAGGCAGCCATGGAGGGATACCGGGTAGTCACCATGGAGGATGCCGCCGCCGTTGCCGACATCTTTGTCACCGCAACGGGTAATGTGGATGTGATTACTCGCACCCATATGGATCGGATGAAAAATCAGGCCATTATCTGTAATATTGGTCATTTTGATTCGGAAATCGATATTGCCAGCATTCGCTCCCTGACCTGGGAAAATATCAAGCCACAAGTCGATCATGTCATCTTTCCGGATGGCAAACGGTTGATTGTCTTGGCAGAAGGTCGTCTGGTCAATTTGGGTTGTGCCACCGGGCATGCCAGCTTTGTGATGTCCAACTCCTTCACCAATCAGGTGATGGCACAGATTGAGCTGTGGTGCAATCCTGGCAAATATCCGGTCGGCGTCTATGTACTGCCCAAACATTTGGATGAAAAAGTGGCGGCTTTGCACCTGAACAAACTGGGTGCACGTCTGACCCGTTTGACAGATACCCAGGCCAACTATATCGGTGTTGATGTCAACGGTCCCTATAAACCGCACCATTATCGCTATTGATCCTGCTGTCAAAGCGGCTGTTTTGCCGCTTGTTTGCTCCGAGCTTGTGAATGGATCCTCGGCATCCTGCCGCAACGATTTATTCACAAGCTCTCTGGCAATGCTGGCCAGAAGGGCAATTGCCCGCATGGCTCTCCTCGTGATCCTTGTATGAACACTTCCCCTTTGCCAAAACTGTTTCGCCTCATTCCCAAAGCGATGAGCCGCGACCAGGCGGATCTGCGCCGCAAGCTGCGTCTACTGGAACAAAAATCATTGCCCGATGATGCGTTGCTGGAAGAGATAATAAAGTGGCAAAAACAATGGGAGCAATCACAGCAACGGCGCGCCCGCCGCGCCGCAACCATTCCCGCTCTGCACTATCCAGAAGAGTTGCCGGTCGCCCAACAGCGACAACGCATCGCCGAGGCGATTCGTCGTCATCAGGTGGTCATTCTTTGTGGTGAAACCGGATCCGGCAAAACCACGCAGTTACCCAAAATATGCCTGGAGCTGCAACGAGGCTGCGGTGGCTGGATCGGCATGACCCAACCGCGTCGGATTGCAGCACGCAGTATTGCCGATTATCTGGCTCAGGATCTGCGTTCTGAGATCGGTGAGCTGATTGGTTATAAGATGCGTTTTCATGACCGGGTATCCGGCGATTCACTGCTGAAGGTGATGACCGATGGGGTATTGCTGGCGGAAATCCAGAGCGATCGTTTATTGACCCGTTATGACACGCTGATTATCGATGAGGCGCATGAACGAAGTCTGAATATCGATTTTTTGTTGGGTTATCTGAAGCAACTGCTGCCGAAAAGAGCCGATTTGAAGCTGATTATCAGCTCTGCAACTCTGGATATGGAGCGTATTTCCCGCCATTTTCAAGAAGCGCCACTGCTTGAGGTTGCCGGACGCACCTATCCGGTCGAAACCCGCTATCGCCCACTGCACTCGTGGGAGGATGAAGAGGAGGAGAGCGAAGAAAAGGATCTGGAACAGGGGATTCTTGAGGCGGTGCAGGAGTTATATGCGCTGGGCCCCCATGGCGATATCTTGATCTTTTTGCCAGGGGAGCGGGAGATTCGCGAGATTGGCGATTTTTTGCGCCATCAGGAGCTGCAACATACCGAGATATTGCCGCTGTTTGCCCGTTTGTCCATGGCCGATCAACAGCGTATTTTTCATCCGGGAGGCAAGCGTCGCCTGATTTTGGCCACCAATGTTGCCGAAACCTCGCTCACGGTACCGGGAATCCGTTATGTGATCGACAGTGGACTGGCACGCATCAGCCGCCACAGTGGGCGCACCCAAGTCCGACGGCTGCCGGTGGAAAAAATTTCGCAGGCCTCGGC
>NZ_RXIU01000183.1 GCF_004217665.1 Candidatus Magnetaquicoccus inordinatus
TTGTTTTGAATACCCCGCAAGGGCGCCGTTATACACGGGATGGCTCCTTTGCCATCAACTCCCAGGGTGAGTTGGTCAACAAGGATGGCTATCCGGTTTTAGGTGCCGGTGGTGCCGCTTTGGTCGTGGGTAACGAACGGGTACAAATCAGCCCGGATGGGACCATCGCCAACGCACGCAGCGTGGTTGGTCGTCTGATGCGGGTCTCCCTTCCTGCTGCCTCTCTGGAAAAGGCGGGTGGCAATCTGTACCAGTCCTCAGCGCAAGAGACCAATCTGGAAACCCCAACCGGTGGATTTTTGCAAGGTTTTCTGGAGCAATCCAATGTCAACGCCGTGCGCGGCATGACCCAGATGATTGAGGTAAACCGGGCTTTTGAAGCCTACATGCAGATGATTCGTGCTCTGGACGGGTTGGATGGGCAAGCCATTCAGGTCGGTCGGTTGAGCTGATTTTTTAATATATTTTATTAGACAGAACCTCAGGCCATACTCTACAGTATGGCTGCCACACGGGAGAAGAGACCATGATTCGTTCACTTTGGACAGCGGCCACCGGTTTGCAGGCGCAACAGTTGAATATCGATGTGATTTCCAACAACTTGGCCAATGTCAATACCTCTGGCTTCAAATATTCCCGTGCCTCCTTTCAGGATCTTCTCTATGCCAATATGCGTCCCGCCGGCAGTGAGACGGCACAAACAGGAGCCGCCGTCCCGGCAGGTATTCAATTGGGTCATGGGGTCAAACCGGTTGCGGTGACCAAAGAGTTTACCCAAGGCAGCGCCATCCCCACCAGCGAAGATGCCTTCAATGTCGATCTGTTTATCAGTGGTCAGGGATTTTTTCAAATTGAACGGCCAGATGGCACCATCGCTTACACCCGTGATGGTCACTTCACCATCGACAAAGATGGCAACATGGTAACCGCAGATGGTCTGCAACTGGTTGGTGGCCGCAGCGTCAAACAGCAAAATGATATTGCGGTGATGATCGAATCCTCCGGCATTATCAAGCGTGTGGACTCTAAAAATCTGCAATCGCAGGTCTCGCAGATTCAATTGGCCAATTTTGTCAATCCTGCCGGCTTGACTGCGATTGGCAACAATCTGTTTGTGGAAAGCCAGGCCTCGGGTACTCCCATCACCAGCAATGCCGATGAGAATGGCATGGGCAGCTTGAAGCAGCATGTGGTGGAGCAGTCCAATGTCAACATGGTCAGCGAGATGGTGGAAATGATTGCCACACAAAGGGCCTATGAGATTGGCACCAAGTCGATCCAGACTGCCGATTCCATGTTGAGTCTGGTTGCCCAGTTGAAGCGTTAGGCATGAGATTTTTCTTTTCTTTTGCTCTGTTGCTCTCTCTTGCGCTTTTTTTCACTACTCCGGCTGCGGCTCAGGTTCTCAACCGCAGGGAGATCGAAGGGGCGATAGATATGCGTTTGCGGGCGGCATTGGAAGAGAATGGGCGTGGTTTGTATGTGGTCTCCTTTAATGCTCCTGCCGAGGCCAAGGTTCCGGATGGTGAGATCACCTGGGTATTGGGTGCCGGAATCGAAAACTGGGAGGCGGGTAGGAATAATTTGCCGGTCACGCTACTGGTAGACGGGGCAACTGCCGCCCGTTTGCAGGTAACCGTACAATTAAAACAGCGGGTACAAACCCCGGTCTTGCGACGTGATTACAAGCGGGGAGAGCTGGTGAACAAGGATGATGTGGTCATTCATGAGATTGATTTAACCACTCCGTTGGCTGGACGGTTGCAAAATATTCCGGGGATAGTGGGCAGAGTGGCCACTCGTGATATCAAAGCAGGCCAGCCGCTGGTCGATAAAATGTTGGAAGGTCCGGTAGCCGTGGAGCGCAATGATCGGGTACGTATCACCTTGACCCGTGGTCCAATGATTATCGAAACAACTGGAATTGCAATGCAGCGTGGTCGTATCGGTGATTTTATTTCGATTCGCAATCCACAAAGCAAATCACTTTTTGAAGCGCAGATCACCGCACCGGGCGAAGCCCAGGTCCGGTCCTGGTAACCCCCGCAACGCTGGGAAAGGAATCTAAAGATGAATGGCAAAATGGGTTGGAAAGTATCTGTGCTGGTGCTGCTGGCGGTGACCGCCAGTGGTTGCAGCATGACCCGTGCCTCGGCCCGTCCTCCGGCCCCCATCGCTGTGGTGCAACCGGTACCGCCGGAAAATATGGCTCCGCGCAAGGGATCGATCTGGCAGACATCCGATCGCAATACTCTGTTTTTGGACAACAAGGCGCGCAATATAGGGGATATTGTCACCGTGCAGATTGTCGAGACCTCCAATGCCAAAAAAGAGGCCAAGACCGATCTGAACCGTTCCGGGAGCAATGATTTTGGTTTGACCGGGGTGTTGAGTCCGGCTGGCCTGTTTGGTGCCAAGCTGCCTGGAGCGACAGGAGGTGCATTGACTGCGGGAACCACCAGCAACAACACCTTTAGCGGTGATGGCAAGACTGAGCGTAACAGTGCCTTGAAAGCAATTGTCTCCTGTGTGGTGGTGGAAATTCTCGGCAACGGTAACCTGCGTATTTCAGGTCGCCAAGATATTACCGTTAACAATGAAAACCAATTCATTCTTATCTCCGGGGTGATTCGTCCTGAGGATATTACCCCACAAAATTCGGTGGTCTCCTCGCAGATGGCCGATGCCCGCATCGAATACAGCGGTGAAGGGGATGTGAATGACCAACAACGCGGTTCCTGGTTGAGCCGTATTTTTGCCACTGTGAACTAATTTGAAGTTGCGACTGCGATGAATGCCACCTCATTAGTACGGATTGGAGCAGCTTTGCTGCTGTTGTTGCTGAGCACGACGAGTCATGCGGCTCGCTTGAAGGATGTGGTGGAGATCGAAGGGGTGCGTGGCAACCCGATCACCGGTTTTGGTTTGGTGGTGGGTTTGAACGGCACCGGCGACAGCAGTGCTGCCTTTACCAATCAATCGTTGACCATGATGCTGGAACGGATGGGTATTTCCACTCCGCAGACCGGTGTGAAGGTCAAAAATATTGCATCGGTGATGGTAACCGCCACTTTGCCTCCATTTGCTCGTCAGGGAGGAAAGCTGGATGTGACCATCTCCTCCTTGGGTGATTCCAAAAGCCTGCAGGGGGGAACGTTGATTTTGACTCCTCTCAAGGGGGCAGATGGCAAGATTTATGCGGTAGCCCAGGGACCGGTCTCCATCGGTGGTTTTGCCGTGGAGGGAGCGGCGCAATCGGTGCAGAAAAATCATCCCACGGTGGGACGCATTGCCGGTGGAGCGGTGATTGAGCGGGAGATTCCCTTTGAGCTCAATCAAGAGTTTCAGTTGCAGTTGTCGTTGCGCAATCCCGATTTTACCACTGCCACTCGTGTGGTGAAGTCGATCAATAATTTATTTGGCGAACCATTGGCGAGCGCACGTGATTCGGGTACAGTGCAGTTGACAATCCCATCGACCTATCAGGGGAAGGTGGTTGATTTTGTCTCACGGCTGGAAAACCTGCAGGTGGATCCCGATCAGACGGCCAAAGTGGTGCTGAACGAGCGAACCGGCACCATTGTCATGGGTGAAAATGTGCGTGTATCCACTGTTGCCCTGGCGCACGGCGGATTGAGTATTAAAATCACCGAATCACCGCAGGTCAGTCAGCCCAATGCCCGCAGTCGGGGAGCCACCGTGGTTACTCCGAAGACGGATATTGAAGTTAAAGAGAAAGACGGCAAAGTTTTGGAAATGGAAGCCGGTGTGACTTTGGGTGAACTGGTTCGTGGTCTCAATTCAATTGGCGTGACCCCACGCGATTTGATTGCCATCATGCAGTCGATCAAAGCCTCCGGAGCCTTGCAAGCTGAACTGGAGATCCTGTGAGTGACGCATCCCGTATAGGTGCCGGTAACGCGCAACTGCCGATGCCGGCCAACCTTACCCCGAAAGAGGCTCGCCGTCTGCAGGCAGCGGCGAGCGAATTTGAAGCTCTGTTCATCAAGCAAATGCTGGGATCCATGCGCAAAACGGTTCCCAAGGCGCTGCCAGGACAAGAAGCTTTGCTGCGCGAAAGTGAGGGCGAAAAAATATTCCGTGACTTGCTGGATGGTGAGTATGCTAAAGTGATGAGCCAGAGAAAAAATGGCCTGGGTTTGAAGGAAGGGCTGTTGCGTTATCTGGCTAATCAAAACGGTCGAAATCGGGTAGATCCCCAGGCCGCGGTGGCACGATTGCAAGCTCAATCCAGCGCACTGAATGGTGTGGTGCAAGCGCCTGCTGGCACAGGAGTTGTTGGCAGCAGCGAGTGACCCTCTGTTTTTTGCTGCAATCGGGTGAAAAGTGGTGCCAACCGGCGGCCCTGATGACGACCTGTACAACGGCGTACAGAGGAAGCGCGAACCATTATGGTTACCAGAATTAAAAGCGTCGCGGTTGGCAAATTGGGCCGTATTGGCCGGCAACGTGCAACTCGTGCCGGGTCGGGCAGCGATGCGGCAGTTTCTGCCGCCGGTCGCAGCGATGATGTGGCCTTTTCATCGGATGCCCGACTGATTGGCAAAGCGGATGAAGCGGTCAATCAAGCTCCAGAGATTCGCATGGAGTTGGTTGGTCCGATCCGTGAGGCGTTGATGGCTGGTCGCTATCATGTCTCCAGTCTGGATGTGGCCGATAAAATTTTGCGTCAGGTCTTGCTGGAACGCAAAAAATCGATATGAGAAACCCCAAGCTGTGTGGCATAATGGATTACGGTGATGGCCGAAAGTGGTCGAAATCCTCTGGATGAGGAGCTGCGTCAATTGCGGCAGATTCTGGAGCCGATGGTGCAACAGTTTGCCCAGTTGCAGGAGCTCTTTCTCCTGGAGCAAGAGAAGCTGCGTCAGCGGGATACCGATGCGCTGGATGCTTTGGCGGTACAAATTGCCGAAAAGTTGGCGCGTATACGTGCAATCGATCAGTTGCGACATCGGGTTACCACGCAAATGGGCAAACGCTTGGGGCTGAAGCCCGAAGAGGTGACCCTGGAGTCGTTAGACAAGGCGATGGGTGGCACTACCGGTTTGCAGGCGTTACGCACGCAGTTGCGGGAGGTTGTGGAACAGACGGAACGGATCAATCGGGAAAATCAAGCGGTGCTGACTGGGGTATTGGCGGCGACCGAATCGATTCTTTCCGCTCTGCAGGGTGGACCCGTCGGAGGAGTCTCCTCCTATAACCGTTTGGGTTCCCGGCAAAACAATCCGCGATTCAACCTGCTCTCAAGGCAATTATAAGAATCAATATCGTTATTGCTGCTGGCGCAAGGAAATTTTACAAGGCAATAGAGATATTTTGGCCTCTTGGTGGTTGGTTCTATTTTTAATTGAGGACTATGGCATGTTAATTTTGACACGGCGCATTGGTGAGAGCTTGACCATTGGGGAGGAGATTAAAATCACCCTGTTGGGGATCAAGGGCAACCAGGTACGTATAGGTATTGATGCGCCGCGCGATGTGGAGGTGCACCGGGAGGAGATCTATGACAAGATCAAACGGGAGACCCGCAAAGCCAACCTGAAGACCTCTGATGCGGTATTGGAGCAGGCTTCCCGGATTTTGTCCGGGGGATAAGTGTAGCAGTTTTTATTGAATTTTTGTCCTTTTTTGTATCGTCTCTTTTTAGTCAATATATTTCCAAAGAGCCTCTGTTTGACCTGTTCGCACTGCCAAGATGCCTGTTTTGCAGTGCGGCAGGATCTCTTCGGCCAACAGGCCAATCTGTTTATCAGCGAACTTTGTAGCTATTCACCACCCAAAACTATTGCGGGTCCAGGGAGGGCACCTCCCTGACGGAGCCTCTGGGGTTTTGTTTTGTGCTTTTGGCGCGCTTTTCACAATAAGCCGACGCGCTTTTTGCGTCGGCTTAAGCGCCTAATGGAAGCAAGCTGTGCAGATTGGCGCGCATTTTTGCGCCAATTCGCACAGCATCCCCATGGAGGTAGAGCTGGCGAGTCATCGCAAACCGGGTAAAGCTGGCGCGCCAGCACAAACCTGAATAGTTACCCAGTGCCAATATATTTTCAAGCACCTGCACAAGAAATGCGCCTCTCTGCTCCAGTTCCTGCCGTGCCTCCTGGACGATAAGCAGATCACCGTCAAGATGGTGCAGTGCCATCTTCTGTACTTTAGCAATCGGTCAAAAATGATGTCAGCAGCTCTCCTCAGTGCTCAAATGCAGACTGGCACCGGTATTTGCTGGCGCTTTATGGTGTGAATTGCCATAAAAAAACCCGTAAACTGTGCGTTTACGGGTTTTTTTGGCATTCAAGGGCGCTGAAAAATATTTCTCAAAATCGCCTTTGGTAGCGAGGGGGGGACTCGAACCCCCGACCTGCGGATTATGAGTTTTGAGTCCAGAGCTTTACAACCTCCTCATCTGTAATGAATTTTAATTTTTTCAAATGGTTAAGGATTCCAAGTTTTGGCAGATTACCCCCCGCTTTTTCCGCTTTTGGAACAACTTTCTCACACGAGACTCTCACACAAAGCACACTGTTTCCAGTCCTGAAACCGACCGTATCAGGGCTATTGGAAGCGGGTGGTTGCTTCTGCTGTGCTTTAGGGTACACCCCAGTGAAAAGCCCATTGCTGTCCAGGAAGTGCATCAATAGAGTTGACTTCTGAGTTTTGATAGGATAATATCACTGCATCTTAAACCTTATTGATATGATTGGTGCTGCAATGGCCGTGATTGGCTATGCCAGGGTTTCTTCATCGTCGCAGGACTTGGGGATTCAGCTCTCAGCCCTTTCCCACTGTGATGAAATTTTTTCAGAAATTGAGTCAGGAGCCAAGAAGGACCGCCCCAAGCTTCAGGAGTTGCTCCGGTTCGTCAGGAAGGGTGACGTGGTGGAATGCACCCGGCTGGACCGGTTGGCAAGGGATACTCACCATCTGTTGGAAATTGTCCAGTTGCTGGAACGGAAAAATGTGGCTCTGAAGATTCAGAACATCAACCTGGACACGGGGACAGCAACCGGAAAGCTTATGCTGACCATGCTGGCGGCCATCAGTGCCTTTGAAAGAGACCTGCTGCGGGAGCGTCAGCAGGAAGGAATTGAGAAGGCCAAGGC
>NZ_RXIU01000184.1:0-1925 GCF_004217665.1 Candidatus Magnetaquicoccus inordinatus
GCGATTGGCTTAGTCATAGTGACCGAAGCATAGCACAGAATCTAGCTTACAGTAAATAGGTTAACGCTTATGGGGCTTTGCCCTGCACCCACCAGGAGGAGATAATCTCCTCCTGGACCTCCATAATAATTTTCTGATTTTCAAATGCGCTTGCCCTGCATGCTTGCCTCCCAGCGCATCTCATGACAAAATGAGCGGTAAGATAAAATCATACCTGGACAAGTGGTTGTCCGTGGAGTAGAGTTCCCACTTTTCCGGTACGGGGCGTGGCGCAGACTGGTAGCGCACTAGCTTGGGGTGCTAGGGGTCGGAGGTTCAAATCCTCTCGTCCCGACCAAAATGTGATGATTGCAAGCGGTCCTTGGCCCCATCCATGACCGCTTTTTTTGTGTCTCGCACGCTTTCCCGCTGCTCAGGGAAAATCTGAAGGTGTCCTCATGAACGAAGAAAAAATTATCATCTTCGATACGACATTGCGTGACGGGGAACAATCCCCCGGTGCCGCCATGACCGTCGATGAAAAATTGCGCGTTGCCAAACAATTGGAAAAATTGCGTGTCGATGTGATCGAAGCCGGTTTTCCCATGTCCTCCCCTGGCGATTTTGCCGCTGTGCAAAAAATTGCCGCCTCGATTAAAGAGTGCAGCGTCGCCGGCCTCTCCCGCGCCACCAGCAAGGATATCGACCGTGCCTGGGAAGCGCTGCAGGGTGCGGCTGACCCACGTATCCATACCTTTATCGCCACCAGCCCGATTCATATGAAACATAAATTGAATATGAGTCCCGATCAGGTGGTAGAGGCCGCTGTGGCAGCCGTCCGGCACGCTTGTCGCTATACCAGTAACGTCGAATGGTCCGCTGAAGATGCCGGACGCAGCGACCTCGACTTTCTCTGTCGCATCGTGGAAGCGGTCATCGCTGCCGGTGCCCGCACCGTTAATATCCCCGATACGGTCGGCTATACCTTGCCCCACGAATTTGGTGCCCGCATCCGTACCCTGAGGGAACGGGTGCCCAATATCGATCAAGCCATCCTTTCGGTCCATTGCCATAACGATCTGGGTTTGGCAGTCGCCAACTCCCTGTCTGCCTTGCTCAATGGCGCCAGACAGGTGGAGTGTACCATCAATGGCCTCGGTGAACGGGCTGGTAACGCCGCCCTGGAAGAGGTGGTCATGGCCATCCGTACCCGCAAGGATCTGCTTCCCTTTCAGGTTGGCGTGGTCACTACCGAAATCAGCCGCGCCTCCAAATTGGTCTCTTCGATCACCGGCTTTCCCGTACAGCCCAACAAAGCCATCGTCGGAGCCAACGCCTTTGCCCATCAGGCGGGAATCCATCAGGATGGCGTCCTCAAAGAGGCCACCACCTACGAAATCATGACCCCCGATTCCGTGGGACTCTCCGCCAATCGCATGGTGCTCGGCAAACTCTCTGGTCGCCATGCCTTCCGTGATCGTTTGGAAACCTTGGGCTATCAACTCTCCCAGGAGCAGTTGGATCAAGCCTTCCGCCGTTTCAAAGAGGTGGCCGATAAAAAACAGGAGCTGTTTGACGAAGATTTGATCGCCCTGGTGGATGATGAGGTGATCCGTGAAGGAGAACACTATCGCTTGATCCGCCTGCATGTCGCCTCTGGAACCCAGGATACCCCTGTAGCAGCCGTGGAACTGGATGTCCAAGGCGAACGCCTGCGCGGTGCCAGTTGGGGAGCCGGTCCGGTCGATGCTGTCTTCCAGGCCATTGCGCAAGTTATTCCCGATTTGAAACAAGCTGGCCTGCAGCTCTATCAGGTCCATGCCATCACCGGCGGTACCGATGCCCAGGGCGAAGTCACGGTACGTTTGGAAAAAGGGGAGCGCGTCGCACAAGGTCAGGGTGCCGATTCCGATGTTATCGTCGCCTCAGCCAAAGCCCTGCTCAAC
>NZ_RXIU01000184.1:2368-7104 GCF_004217665.1 Candidatus Magnetaquicoccus inordinatus
CATGACTATCCGCCGTGTGGACAAAGGCGAAAAGACCATAGCACGCCCTGCCGTTTCCGGTAAGAATATCGCCCCCGGTTCGCCTGCGGGGGAAATATTTGCCCGGCAATTGGCGGAAGTTTCCGGGGTTAAAGAAGCTGAAGCCGTCTCGGTCATCCAGTCGGTACAGTTTGACCCCAATAACTCCAGCAGTGACCCAGGTCGCCATCAACGCCGGGAACACCTGCAACAAACCGATGATCTGTTGGACTCCCTGGAAGCCTTGGGACACGATCTGGTGCAATCGGCTATTGGCTCCGGCAATCTGGATGTGGCCAGAGAACGGCTGCGTGAAACCCGTGACAATGCCCTGCGTACCCTCTCCCATGGCACGGAAAAAGGCGAAGAACGGGATCTTTTGCATAGAACAGCCGTCTTGGCAACAGTAGAACTGGCGAAAACGGATCGGGGAGATTATAAGTAACGGTCGGCACCGACCAAACAGGAAACCGGACAACCGAAGCACCCCCTTTCGGTTGTCCTTTTCTGATGGCACACTATCAACCCTCTCCCTGATGACCACTCTCTTATGACCCTGGATCATATTCGTAACTTCTCCATTATCGCTCACATCGATCACGGCAAAAGCACCCTCGCCGATCGTTTGATTGAATTTACCGGCGGCCTGGATGCCCGCGACATGACCGAACAGGTTCTCGACAGTATGGACCTGGAACGTGAACGCGGCATCACCATCAAAGCACAATCGGTACGACTGAACTACAAGGCCCTCAATGGCCGTACCTATATCCTCAATTTGATCGACACCCCCGGCCACGTTGACTTTTCCTACGAGGTCTCCCGCTCCCTGGCTGCCTGCGAAGGGGCACTACTGGTGGTCGATGCCGTGCAAGGTGTAGAAGCACAAACCATGGCCAATGTCTACCTGGCCCTCGAAAACAATCTGGCCATTGTACCAGTGCTCAACAAAATCGATCTTCCTTCCGCCGACCCCGAACGGGTACGCACACAGATCGAAGAGGTGATCGGCCTCGACGCCTCGCAAGCGGTACTGGCCTCAGCCAAAACCGGCATCGGTATCCGCGAGATTCTCGAAGCGGTGGTCGCTCTGATTCCTCCCCCGCAAGGAGA
This sequence comes from Candidatus Magnetaquicoccus inordinatus, assembly GCF_004217665.1. GTDB lineage: Bacteria > Pseudomonadota > Magnetococcia > Magnetococcales > Magnetaquicoccaceae > Magnetaquicoccus > Magnetaquicoccus inordinatus. The sequence goes on from NZ_RXIU01000184.1 coordinate 3,500, forward strand.
TCCCGACGCCCCATTGAAAGCGCTGGTCGTCGACTCCTGGTATGACAACTATTTGGGGGTTATCTCCCTGGTGCGCCTCTATGATGGACGCTTGAATACCCAAGGCAGCAGCGAACGGACCCGCAAAATTCGCCTGTTGAGCGTTGGCGCCGACTATCCGCTGGATAGCGTGGGTATCTTTACCCCCAAAATGACCCCGGTTGCCGCACTCTCTGCGGGAGAGGTGGGCTGGGTGGTAGCGGGCATCAAGGTGGTCTCTCAGGCACGGGTCGGCGACACCATGACCGATGCCGCCTCACCCACCACAGAACGCCTGCCAGGATTTCGTGAAGCCAAATCAATGGTCTTTGCCGGTCTCTATCCGGTCATCGCCTCCGATTATGAAGCCCTCACCGATGCCCTGGAAAAACTCTCCTTAAACGACTCTGCCATCAATTTTGAACCAGAAACCTCTCCTGCCTTGGGTTTTGGCTGTCGCTGCGGCTTTTTGGGCCTGCTGCATATGGAGATTGTGCAAGAGCGCCTGGAACGAGAGTTTGATCTGGATCTGATCACCACCGCACCCACTGTGGTCTACCGTGTGCATCGTACCGACGGGGTGATCATCGAGGTGCATAACCCGGCCGATCTGCCACCGGCTGGCCGCTATCTGCAAATCGATGAACCGTTTATCAAAGCCGCCATCCTGGTCCCTACCGAACATCTCGGACCGGTGATGCAGCTCTGCACCGAGCGGCGCGGCTTGCAGCAGGATATGTCCTATATCTCCGAAACCAGGGTCATGCTGCACTATGAAATGCCTTTGAGCGAAGTGGTGATGGACTTTTTTGATCGTCTCAAATCCCTCTCCCGCGGCTATGCCTCCCTCGATTATGAGTTTCTCGATTATCGCCCCGGTGACCTGGTCAAGTTGGACATCCTGATCAATGGCGACCCGGTCGATGCCTTGTCGGTTATCGTTCATCGCGATAAAAGCCAAATTCGCGGTCGGGAACTGGTGAAAAAAATGCGCGAGGTGATCCATCGGCAAATGTTTGAGGTGGCCATTCAAGCCGCAATCGGGGCCAAAATTATCGCGCGCGAAACCGTCAGCGCCTTGCGCAAAAATGTGACTGCCAAATGCTACGGCGGCGATATTACCAGGAAAAGAAAATTGCTCGACAAGCAAAAAGAGGGTAAAAAACGTATGAAACAGATCGGTCGCGTGGAGGTGCCACAAGAGGCATTCCTGGCCGTGCTGAAGGTGGATTAGCGCCGGGCAAGATGCCTGGCGACGCTCCACTCCCCGACCTCACCGGTTTGCATAAGGAATGGTATGATGGCAGTCGATAGCCTGATTGTGGGTTCCCAACCCGAACAGCACGATAAACGACATCTCCTGCACGGTCTCCTCTTGCTGATGACCGGCCTGTTCATGCTCGGCATCTACAGTATCGGTGATAAACCTGCTCCGGGCAGCGATGCCGCCTATTCTAGTATCAGCCTGGGCATGATGGCCTCCCTGGGGTTGATTGGCAGCGGCGGACTTTTTCTCTTCTTCGGAAAGCGCTTCTTCAGCCGCAACGATGTCCTGGTCGAATATTATGAGGCCATCGTTACCGCCGTCGGCATCGCCTTGGTGGTGCGCACCTTCATCATTGAACCTTTCAAAATCCCCTCCGGCTCCATGATCCCTACCTTGCTGGTCGGCGATTATCTCTTTGTCAGCAAAATGGCCTACGGACACCGCATCCCCTTTAGCAAAGAGCGTTTCTTTTTGGGCAGCGGTCCCAAACGAGGCGATGTAGCGGTCTTTGAATATCCCCAGGATCCACGCAAAGATTATATCAAACGGGTCGTTGGACTACCCGGTGACCGCATCACCTACCGCAATAAACGTCTCTTCATCAATGGCGAGGCTGTCGCCTATGAAGCCAATGGACAATTTGTCTATAAAAACGAACATGGTGAAGATGTTGAATCCCTGCTCTTGAAAGAAAAATTACCGGGCACAGCCACCGAGAGTGAGCTGATTCATCCGGTTTTGGTGCGCCCCTTTTCCTACTCCGATATCACCGATACCACCGTCCCCCCCGGACACTATTTTGTGATGGGTGACAACCGCGACAACAGTAACGACAGTCGTGCCTGGGGCTTTGTCCCCTCCTACCGCCTGGTCGGAGAGGCGTTGGCCATCTTTTGGTCCTGGGATCACCAGGCAGGTCGGCTGCGTTGGGAACGATTGGGAAAAAGTATCCAATGAACACTCCCGGAGCAGCAAGGTGAAAACTCTCTCTCCCCCGGTCGGGCGGCGCTTCCAGAAGCAACAGGGTTTCTCCTTTTTCACCCTGTTGCTTTTTATCGCCCTGGCTGGATTGCTTTTCTCCTTCCTGGCCAGCACCGCTCCCAAACTCTATGAATGTTTCCTCTTGCGGGAACTGGCCGACCGAGTGGTCAAAGAGTTTGCTCCGCTGCCCTTGGAAGAGGTGCAACGGCGCGTCAAAATTGAACTGGGACGCTCCAGGGTGATCCTGACTCAGGAGAGCTTTCGCATGCTGCCCACAACACAAGGCTACCGGGTGGCCGTGCGCTATGAAGTGCCATTGGAGTTACGCATCGGTGAACATACTTTCACCGTGGAAGGTTATGAAAAATGGGTGTTCCTCTATGAAGTGGAGAGTTGAAAGAACGAGGGCGATAGCATGGATCTGAACAGCACTGGCAACACTCCTCTCCTCGAAGAGATCCCCCTTCCCCAGCACAGCGAGCCCGTTCCGGAGCGCGCCCAACAGATGGGCAACCTGCAAAAACAATTGGACTATTTTTTCCAGAAACAGGTGCTTCTGGCGCAGGCGTTGACCCATCGCTCCTTTTTGCAGGATCGTCTGTCCCAGACCAGCAGCAAAAGCACTCTGGAACGGCAACAGCACAATGAACGTCTGGAGTTTTTGGGTGATGCCGTGCTGGAACTGGCCATCTCCGATCTGTTGTTCCACCTCTTTCCTGAACAGAGCGAGGGACAACTTTCGCACTGGCGCTCCTTGCTGGTCAACAGCCACACTTTGGCACGCATTGCCAAACAGCTCAGATTGGGCCAACTGCTGCATCTGGGACGCGGCGAACGTTTAAGCGGGGGGGCCGAAAAGAGCTCTGTCCTGGGCAATGCCCTGGAAGCCCTGCTGGGAGCAATCTATCTGGATGGTGGATACCAGGCGGTCTTCGCAGTCATAGAAGGTTTGTTTGCACAACATTTGCAACAGTGCCGATCGGGACCAAGAAAAAAGGATTATAAATCGCTGTTGCAAGAGCATTTACAAGGCATCGGCCTGCCCCTGCCCGTCTATCAGGTGTTGCAGATCGATGGTCCCGATCATGCACGCCTATTTCAAGTTGCCTGCATGGTGCAATGGCAAAAAAGTGCCAACGACTCCCTGCAGCGCATCGGTAGCGGCAGCAGCAAACGAAGTGCTGAACAAGCCGCTGCACAAGCGATTTATCAGGCTTTACAACAAACGCAGGACCAACAGCAGACACAATCAGGTAGCGCGGAACCGACAGAAGAGCGGTTTGCGCACGATATGGAGATACTTTTGTGATAAAGCAACCCAAAGCAAGTCGAGTCAACG